>JANOVQ010000115.1:0-4961 GCA_031417495.1 Pseudomonadota bacterium
TCACGAAGCGCGCGCGCGCGCGCACCCCGTTTTGCGTTTCGATTTCCCACAG
Source organism: Pseudomonadota bacterium (assembly GCA_031417495.1). GTDB lineage: Bacteria > Pseudomonadota > Gammaproteobacteria > CAIKBL01. Next base: position 53 of record JANOVQ010000115.1, read on the forward strand.
TTTTTCCGCGTCATCGTAAATCACGGTGGCGATGCGGGCATTCAATTCGATGTCCCGTTTCAGATCGAACTTATCAGCGACATAGTGCAGATAACGCTCGATTTCAGGCTGACCGGAAAAGTGCTCGGTCCATTCCCATTCGTCGATCACTTCCTGCGAGAACGAGTACTGGTAGGAATAACTTTCCGAGTCGAAACGGGCACCGGGGTAGCGGTTCCAGTACCAGGTGCCGCCGATGCCGGTCCCGGCCTCGAATACCCGCGCCGAAAGGCCGAGTTCGCGAAGCTTGTAGAGGGTGTAAAGTCCGGAGACCCCGGCACCAATGACAATGACGTCGAATTTCTGGTCCATTGATATCCTCTCCCCAAACATTGATCTGAAACGATGATGGCGCGCCCGGCGGGATTCGAACCCACGACCTCAGGCTTCGGAGGCCTGCACTCTATCCAGCTGAGCTACGGGCGCGTAGCGACAGCACAGATTCTTGCCAAAAGCGGCGCGCACGCCTATCGGCCAGCGGTTTCAGGTGGTCAAACGACGATAGATATCGGCCACTTTGTAGGGCAATTTCTGTACTTCATCGACCACTGTGAAGTTCGACGGTCCATACATTTGTGGCAAATAGGCCGCTGCTTCCTTATCGATCGTGATGCAGAACGGGTGGATGCCGCTGCGCTTCACTTCCAGCAACGCGTGGCGAGTGTCCTCAATGCCATAGCGGCCACGATAGCTACCGTAATCTTCCGGCTTGCCATCGGACAAGGTGATCAATAATTTGGTCCTGGCCTGGGCTGCCTGCAGCAACTTGCTGAGATGGCGAATGGCCACGCCCATGCGCGTATAGGCCTTCGGTGCCATACCGCTGATGCGCCGCTTCACCTCGCTGTTGTACGGTTCATTAAAAGTTTTGACGCGATAGATTTCGCAGCGCTTATTAGTGCGTCCGGAGAAGCCATAAATCGCATACTGATCACCCAGTGTCGCAACCGCCTCGCACAAGAGGATCAACGACTCGCGCTCAGCGTCATTCACCCAGCCCTTGGTGGAGCCACTCATATCGACCATGAACATCACCGCCACGCTGCGCCCGGATTTGCGGAAATGGGTGTAGAGGCGGTCACTCAACTCACGGCCCTGCAAGCGATCCACATGCGCCTCCACCAGTGCATCGAGATCGAGCTCATCGCCATGGGCTTGACGCTTTTGGCGTTGCGCCTCGCTCAAAATCGCCTCAAAAACGCGTTGGATGGATTTTGAGAGGCCTTGGTACTTGGCGCGTGTTTGCGCCACGAAATCCTCATCCCCGAAAGGCACGTCCTGCTCGGTGAGGGCACAGAACGCTTCGCGGAAGCGTTGCCGCGTGTAATCCCATTCTGGATAGAGTGTGACTTTGATGCCGTCATCTGTAGCGTCGATCTCAGTGCCTGGCGCCTGGCCGGAATCGTGATCAGCGGGGTACTGATCTCTGTTCGATGGTGGATTCAGATAGTCGTCATCGATATCGCCGAGATCCTGCAAAATCGAATTCAGCAAGGCGTCGAGTTCCGGCCCCATCGGCATGCGCTGATCGTTGTACTTTAATTCGTATTGTTCGGTATCGGTGGTTTTATCGCCGGCCGCAGACACCGAGAAGCGGTTCGCTGGCTCGGCCCGGGCACTAGCGTCTTGTTCGTCGGGAGTTTGGAGATCGAGATCGCGCTGTAGCGCGTTCAAGGTGCGCTGTAACGCGGCCTTTTCGCGCGGCACTCTGCGCAAGAGAACTTCGCGGACCTTCGCGGGAAACATTTCGCCCTGGAAGCGCAGCGGCGGCGGTAACGTTAAATTTCTACACTCGGCAACCAGCGCCAAACTGTCGTGGGCGGTGGCCGTCGTCGCTTGCAGCGGCGCCGCCTGGCGGGTGAAGTCCCGCCACAGCTCGCGCGCGCGGTCATCTACATAGGCGATGGTTTCCATCTCACGCGCTAGCCCCGGCAAATCGCGCGCGAGGCAGGCGCGCAACCGCACGCTTTCAAGACGTTGATAAACCGGCCAGGTTTGCGTCGCATTCAATGTGCGAATGGCTTCTTCCAGCACTCGATAGCGCCAGGTGCCGTAGCGATTCTGCGCCCACAAAAAAGCCGCCGTGCACTTATACAGCGCCGCATTGGCGGCGCGTCCCTCTAATACACCCATCGTCGGCGGTAGAAAAATCCGTTCGGTATCGGTGTAGGCGAGCACCTCACTCGCAATCTGCAGACTGCGTCCGCCGAGACCACGCACCAGATAGCGTAGCAGGCCTGCCACTTGTTCAAAGCGACAATCCGTCTCGTGTCGGATGCGCGCGGCCGCATAATTCTGGAGCTCGTCGAGGACTTCTATCGCAAAGCCCAGACCACGATTATCAAAGGCGTCCATCGCTTTGAGGATCCAGCCTTCCACTGCGCTCTGCTCGAGAAAGCGAAACGCGGCCGGCGCGTTGGCGATGAAATGCGCGGCTAATTCCTCGTTGGACTGCGCAATCACTTCTGTCCAATGGTAGATGAAGTCCTGGGCTTCGCGCTCGAGATCGGCAATTTCAGCGACCACGTCCAGAGCCCGCGGCAGCCGTGCCAGCACCGGTCCTGACAGTTTTTCGAGATCCTTCTGAATCCGGATCAGATTGAGAAAATTCTGACGCGCACCATCACTCATTGGCGGAAATTAAAACACTGCTGCGGCGAGTTCATGAATCGCCTGCAGCAGCTCGGGATCGTCGGTCAAGGGGTGACCCACTGCGGTCGCACAGGCCACCGCAGGCGAGATGCCGCTGGCGACCAGCTTCGCGGCATTGACCAGCAGGCGCGTACTCGCCCCCTCGTCCAAGCCGCTGCCTTTCAGATTCCGGGTATGTTCGCCGAATTTGACCAGCTGGCGCGCGGTCGCGTGATCTACCCCGCTTTCGGTGCACACAATTTTCTGCTCAAGTTCGGCGCTGAGATACGAGAATTCAAGCGCGACAAAACGCTGGCGGGTGCTCTGCTTGAGATCTTTCAACACACTTTGATAGCCGGGGTTATAGGAAACCACCAGACAAAACTCCGGCGGCACTTGCAACAGCTGGCCAAGTTTATCGACCGGCAGAATGCGGCGATCATCACACAGCGGATGAATCACCACTGAGGTGTCCTTGCGCGCTTCCACAATTTCGTCCAGATAGCAGATGGCGCCGTGTCTGACAGCGTAGGTCAACGGGCCATCCAGCCATTCTGTCTCGCCCCCGCGCACCAGGTAGCGTCCAATCAAATCAGCCGCCGTGAGATCGTCGTGGCAGGCAACAGTCACCAGCGGCCGCTTGAGGTGCCAACTCATGTAGTGAATGAAGCGCGTCTTGCCGCAGCCGGTGGGGCCTTTGAGCAAAATCGGCAGCTGGTTGCGATAGGCTGCGGCAAAGACCTCGATCTCGTGGCCACTGGGTTCGTAATAGGGTTCGGTTTCGATGAGCCGTTCGGCCGCGGTGCTTGGTGGTTTCAAGCGGAGATCCTTGTGCTGCGGGGGTGACGATGGTCGGGTTAGAACGTGGGGCATTATCAGACCAAAACTCTCCGGGCGTCACACCATGTGCGTAGCCGCCAGCGATTCTCTAGTGCAGATCAACAAATTCGCTATAATGCCCGCCGGCTGCGTGGGGGAATTCCGCACCAATTCTGCAGGTTTTGATCACCTTTCGCCGCGCCTCGCGCGGCGCCAGCACGAGGGACTTTTGAGATGACCGCTAATCACGATAACGCACAAGCTGACGCAGTCTTCGTCCGCAACTTCGGGCTGGTATTTGCGGGCTTAACCGTCATCTTCATTATCATTGTCGTGCTGGCGCGCGTGGTCTTTAACGAATTCGCCGTCCATCCCGATACCGTCAACGAAACTTTGGGCGCCCGCCTGGCACCCATCGGCCAACTCAATACGAGCGGTGAGGCAGTGACCATAGCCGGGACCGCGCCGAGTGCCCCCGCAGCCAGCACGGATACCCCGGCAGTGGCTTCTGGTCCGGGCGAAGCCACCTACAACAAAGTTTGTTTCGCCTGCCATGCCCAAGGCATTGCAGGTGCGCCTAAGTTGGGCGATGCGGCGGCGTGGGAAGCGCGCATTGCGCAGGGCAAAGACACCCTCTACAAGCACGCGCTTGAAGGCTTCACCGGACAAGCCGGCATGATGCCGCCCAAGGGCGGCGGCGTGAACGCAGCGGACGATGAAGTTAAAGCGGCCGTCGATTTTATGGTTGAGGCGGCACAGGGGGGTGCCGCAACAACGGCGCCAGCCGTGCCGGCCACGGAACCCACTGCAGCAGCACCTGCGCTAGAAGCCGAACCCGTGGCCGATGCCGGGAAAGGCAAGGCTACGTATGACGCAGTCTGCTTTGCCTGCCATACCCCAGGTGCCGCGGGCGCGCCTAAGTTTGGTGATGCTGCCGCCTGGTCACCCCGCATTGCGAAGGGCATTGACACACTCTATGACCACTCGATCAACGGTTTTATGGGCGAAGCCGGCCTGATGCCACCCAAGGGCGGACGTCCCGATTTCGCAGATGCCGACGTCAAGGCTGCCGTTGATTACATGACATCGAACAGCAAATAATGAGTTACAACGCCTCCAGCCCGGCATAAGCCGCGACCAACCACTTCACTCCGCCGCCGGCAAAATTCACCTGCACCCGGGTATGCGCGCCGCGGCCTTCGAGATGCAGCACCACCCCTTCGCCGAAGGTGCGGTGGGCCACTCGCTGACCGAGTTGCAAACCCGCACTTTCCGAATCCTGCTGCAACGTGGCCGCCGACAGCAGCGCACTCCCGCCCACCCTCACCTCCTCCAGCAGTTCGCGCGGTACTTCGCGCAAAAAGCGCGAGGCCTGCGGATAGAAATCTGCGCCATGCAGGCGTCGGCATTCGGCATGCGA
>JANOVQ010000116.1:0-2797 GCA_031417495.1 Pseudomonadota bacterium
GCTGCCGAGCGGCGCGGCGTACTTTGCCGATTGGTATCGAATAAAGGTGTGGGGTCCGATCAATGTCGGCCTGCTCTTCGCGTTGTCGCAATTTTTCGTGGTCTGGGGCGTGGCGGTCTGTTACGCGCGCAAGGCCAGCCAGTTTGATCTGATGGCGGCGGCGCTCGCACTTCGCGCCAGCACCATCGGCGCCCGCCAATGAGCGCTCCCATCATTAACCGGCGGTTGTTCGGCGGCGCGCTGCTCGCGTTCGCACCGCCGGCATTCGCGCAGGCGGTCGCGCCCCAATGGCGTTTCCTTACTTTCGCGGTGTTTGCGGCGATCATCGGTGTGACGATGGTCGTGACCTATATCGCCGCCAAACGGGTAAAAAGCAGCGCGGATTTCTATGCCGCCGGAGGCAGTATCACAGGGCTGCAAAACGGCTGGGCCATCGCGGGGGATTACCTCTCGGCCGCGTCGTTCCTCGGAATCGCCGGTTTGATCTCGCTGTATGGTTACGACGGTTTCATGTACTCGGTCGGCTGGCTGGTGGCCTACATCACGGTGTTGCTGGTGGTCGCCGAGCCCTGCCGCAATATCGGCAAGTACACCATGGGCGATATCCTGGCCTTCCGCCACAACCCGCGCGTAGTGCGCGGCTGTATGGCGTTATCAACGATTACCGTCGCCACATTTTATCTGACCGCGCAAATGGTCGGCGGTGGCGTGTTGGTCAAAACCTTGATTGGGATCGACTACGAATACTCGGTGATCGCCGTCGGCATTCTGATGCTGGCCTACGTGCTCTTCGGCGGCATGGTCGCGACCACCTATGTGCAGATCATCAAAGCAGTACTGCTCGTCTTTGCCTCGCTGGTCATGGTGTGTTTGGTGTGGTCCCAATATGGGTTTTTCGGCCCGGAATATTTTCGGCAAGTAATCGAAGATCCGAAGATCCAAGCGCGGGTCGCGAGCCTGTTAGGCGATGCTGCAAATAATTTGACGGGAGCGGAACTCGGGCAACGCTTCCTTGAGCCTGGTTTGTACCTCAAGAGCCCAATCGATCAGATTTCGCTTGGCATGGCGCTGGTGTTCGGGACCGCCGGCATGCCGCATATTCTGATGCGTTTTTTTACCGTGCCGACGGCGCAAGCCGCACGGACTTCGGTGATTTGGGCGATGGGGATCATCGGCGGCTTTTATGTGCTCACCTTACTGCTGGGGACCAGTGCCGCGATGCTCGTTGGCCCCACCGAGATCCTCGCCGCTGATCGTGGCGGCAATATGGCAGCGCCTTTGCTGGCGCAATTTCTTGGCGGCGGGCCGGATTCAATGCTGGGAAATCTGCTGCTCTCGTTCGTCGCCGCAGTCGCCTTTGCGACGATCGTCGCGGTTGTCGCGGGACTGGTGCTCGCGGCCGCCTCCGCAATGAGTCACGACCTGTGGGTCGGGGTGATTAAGAGGGGCCCGACGAGCGATGCTGAAGAAACGCGCGCAGCGCGCCTCTGCTCGCTGATCGTCGGCGCGCTTGCGATCACCATCGGTATTCTGACGCAGGGTCAGAATGTAGCGCACCTCGTGGCACTCGCATTCGCCGTCGCGGCATCGGCTAATCTCCCGGTTATCCTGCTCACGCTCTACTGGAAGCGATGCAATACCGCCGGCGTAGTGTGCGGGCTCGTGGTCGGTACCGTGGCGGCGATTGGGCTCGTGCTCGTCTCACCCAACATGACCTATCCGCTCCAGCATAAAGCGACTCAACAGACCGTGATCGCGGCCAATGCCAGCCGAGTCGCGCAGCTCCGCGCCACCTTAGATGCGACCCATGATTCAGCAACGCAGGCCGAGCTTAAGCAGGCGATAGGCGCGCTCGCTAAAGCGACTGCCGTCGCCCACGCGGAAATCGTTAAAGTGGGCGACGCGACAGTTAGTCTGGTGGGCCTGGAAAGGCCGCTATTCGAACTGCGTAATCCAGGGTTACTTTCGATCCCGCTCGGCTTTCTGGCGGTAATTTTAGGATCTCTGTGCTATCGCGATCCACGCGCAGAGATGCTGTGGGAGGAACTGTACGTGCGGTCCAACACCGGCCTTGGCCGCGCGCAAGCGTCACGACATTAACACCCGCGGTCGTAGACCCACGCATGCGATTAGTAGAGCGACTGCCACAAGTCGCAAGCGTGCCAAGGCGGAACCGAATTGACCCAGGAGAGCGCCGAAGCCCGCGTTGTCAGGCGAGCCCACCGTCAGCCAGAGATTCTCCGAGTCCCGCACCAGCAGGCCTTGCCAAGCGCGATGCGCGACTGCCGGGCGGCTGGTTCTGACAGGGGATCTGTCAGCTGGGCAGACGCGCCTGTACTAAGACAATCAACCACTTGTACACTGGGGCATGATCGCGGCCTCCATCGATTGAGCGCGCTGCCGAAGCGCTGGATTAAGGTCACCACGCCAGTGTGCCCAGTTGAATGATTAACGCCGGCTGCTTTGCGCAGATGACTCGCAATGGCTTGATAGACGATAGAGCCCGCTCCGGCGGGGCTTTTTTTCCCAGAGTCGAGAGACACCTATGCGTGCGTAAACGCACAGATGATTTCTCTCGCTAGACTGGATTATCCCCGAGTTGCGGTCCCTCAGCGCTAATAAAGTAGAAGGCGTTCGAGGCGAAGCAATACGTGGCCCGACACTCCCAAACCGAGATCAATATGAAAAAGTCAGAAAAAATTGCCAAGGCGCTCGCGAAGGCGCATTGGTCGGGTGATTCTAAGCAACACCCAACGGGGGCGCAGACAAACTCAACAGCTACTCGCGACAAAGTTCG
>JANOVQ010000117.1:0-4494 GCA_031417495.1 Pseudomonadota bacterium
ATTAGTAGGCTTTATCGCCGCACCGCATGCGGAACAAGTCAGTAACAGCTTCGCGCCGCATTCTCCGCAGAATTTCGTTCCCGGATCGTTGTCGTGCTGGCAGGCGGCGCATTTCATTCGGGGATTCTAAGGGAACTTGCTGCCCCTTTGACCGAAACTTCGCAGCGGCGCAATCGGAGTCGCTCTTGGCCCCTCCGTAAGGGGGTAGAGCATGTTGCTCGCAGAGTCTGCTTTCACGGGTTTAAGGGTCAGCAAACTGGAAGGGCGTGGGACCGGAGTTGGCCGACTGCTGCCCGACGCTGTCGCGTTCGGATCCTATCGCTTGCCGGCGACAACCAAAAATGTCCTACGTCAAATGGATGAGCGGGCCTGAGCGACTCTCTGCGGCCCTTGGCGACCGGCGGCTCTGCGGCTTCACACGCGCAATCGTTCGAAACAATTGTCAGATGGATTTCTGCACCAGCACGCCGGTGAGTGCTTCGACAATTTCACCAAATACGGCGCAATCGCGACCGGCCCAAAACGAGTTCGGGATACGGATGCCGTAGTGTTTCTCGAAGCGCTTGTTGGCGCCGGCCTACGATTGAGCAGTGGTGCCGACCCCACAATGAGCCGGTAATCGAGACCGAATCGCTAGCGACGGCGCGGCTCCTGAGCCCGCTTCGTTGGCTCCTTCAAAGTTCGGCGGACACCGCGAAAATGCCTCCATTCGGTATCGGCGGACACAGGTGCGGACCTATCCAGGCACAAAAGTCTCGATATTGAGGTCTGTGATTGGTGCAAAGTGCGCGGCGTTGCCGGTCAGCAATGTGAACTGATGTTCCATGGCAGTCGCGCCAATTAAAGCATCGGCGAGGCGAAGTCCATGCGAGAGCGCCAATTCGTCGATCAACAGCGACGCGTGCTGCGAAATGGCAGGCGTGATCGGAATGATCTCAGTATTGCGCGCGGCGAGCCCCTTCTTAAGCCGCGCGAGTTCGGCTTTGTCACGACAACCTTGCGCCAGTTCAATGTAAGTGACCACTGAAATGTGCCAGGTATCGAGCGCATCAAGGCGCCGGGCGGCGGCCGCATAACCGCGCGTGAGCCACACCAGCACATCCGAATCGATCAGAATCGGCGACAAAATAGCTAACGCTGCATGCCGTCGTTGTTAAAGCGCGAGGTACGGATCGAGCGAATGTAGTTCGCCACGTCCACCATGTCTTCTCGATCGCGCCACATACCAAATAGCGTATCGTCGGTTGGACGTTCTTCGGTCTGAGTGGTGTCTTGCGTATCGGCCTCGATACGCACCGTCACGGTAGCACCACGTACTGTGGCTAGTTTGGCGCGCCAAGCTTCGGGCAACTCGGTGATTTTCACGTGTTCGATCACAATCGCATTCATGGTGTGAACTCTTAGATTAATTTGGCGCGGCGAATTCCAGCGCTTGCACAATATCGTCGTCTTCGAGTTCTGGATACTCCGACTTGAGTTCCGCGCAATCTGTATAAAGCGCGACAGCTTCCAGCACGCGTCTGACCGTCAACCGCATTCCCCTGATGCACGGCTGCCCATTCATGATTTCTGGATTTACCGTGATGCGATTGAAATTTGTGTTCATACACTCAGCGCTCGACGTCATACGCCAATGCAGCGAGAATATCCTCGCGCTCAAGGTCTTGATAGTCGCTCAGGATCTCCTCGATGGTCATGACACCTGCCACCCACTCGAGTACCGATTCGACGGGGTATCGTAGGCCTCGGATGCAGGGCTTTCCGTGGCAAATTGCGGAATGAATCGTGATACGGTTATTCATCGTTCGATTGCACTAGCGTCTGGCCGGCAGTATAGGTGAGCCCCTGTCCGCCGCACATGATCACAACGTGCAAAACGGTGTGCCCAAAAGTGTGCTAGTGCACAGCAGTATTCCGACCCATTTTCGTGTGATTGACGCTCATTAGCACACTGGCAGGTGTCGCAAGTCGTTGATAAATAAAAGCCCCTGGCGCATTCCCCGGCCTACGAACCAGGGGGTCGGGAGTTCGAATCTCTCCGGGCGCGCCAACTAGCCATTACACATCAAGCAGTTATCGAGGTCTCGATAAGCGCTTTTTGTTCCAACACAACCAGTGCCGGAGTTTTGCCGGACTCACCCGCACAAACACGGTTTGCCGCCTCCAATAATTCGGCAAGCTCAGGCGCTGAGTAGTGCGAGGTGATGTCGCCGTTGCGGTGACCGAGTAGCACCTTCCGCGTCTCCAACGGCACGCCAGCAGCGCGCAGTCGTCGACCGAAGGTGTGCTTCAAGTCATGCACCCGAACTTGGATCAAACCGACCGATGCTCGCGCGCGTTTCCATGCACTGTTGTTGATCCCGGTCAGCGAGTGGCCTTGGAACGAGAAAACATGCGTCGCATGTTTATCGCGCCGCTCCTCCACCACAGACTTCGCGACCTGGTTCAACACAATCAATCGGTCCTCTCGGTTCTTAATCACCACGCCCGGAATGATGAACACCGAGGTATCCAGTTCCGGGACAACGATCTCCCACTCCCAACGCAGTTGACAAACTTCTTGTTCTCGACATCCCGTATTCACCTTGAACAAACACATTCGGGCCAGATGGTCCGGGAGTGCCTGCATCAACGTCGCCTGCTCGTCCCACGAGATCGGGTACGGCTTCCGTGCGTCGGTCGTCGACAACAGTTGAATCAGCGGGGCGGTCTCAAGCCAGGTGTGACCCGACTCGTCGCGCCACAAACGTGCCGCCAGATTCAAAATACGCCGCACCACACTTAACGCAAGATTGATGCTCTTATGATTCAATCCCGCCGCCTGCCGGTCTTCGATGAATGGCTTCAGCGTGCCGAGATGTACCTGCTCCAATGCCACGCTGCCGATATACGGATCTAACTGCTTCAGATGCGTCGCATAGTCGCCAATGCTTCGAAGCGCCAGGTTCTCTTCAAGGAAGCGAGTCGCCGCCTCTCGAAAGGTCCTCGCCGGCCGGAGCCCAAACACCTTCGCCTGTCTAACTTCCTCAATCCGGCGAGCCAGCATCAGCTCCGCTTTTTTGAGGTCGCCTGTGCCAGTGCTTTCGTGAATTTTGCGACCGAAGATCTGCTTCTCGATATGCCAGATCCCGGCGCGTTCACGTAACCCTGGAAATCGTTTGCGTCCCATAGTCTTTCTCCTCTTTCATCAGAGGCGGGACGCCCGTTGCGGGATTTATAGTGATCCACCCAGGCGTCCAATTCAAGGCGGTCGAACGCGATTCCCTGTCGACCAATCGGGATTTCGGTGAGCTGCGGGCGGACTTCCGTATTGAACCGGTTTCGGTCCATGCCCAAGTAACCTGGGGCATCGCGAAAGCGCAGGAGTCGCGGGGTGATTGGTAACGCGTCTTTGGTGTTGCGATGCATCGCGGCGCATCGTGTCTAATTGCGCTTAATCAGAGAATAGAAAATCGCGCATCGGTAGTGCGCGATTTCTGGTTGGTTACCGAGAACGTTCGGTGCAACGATTCGACGAGGTCGTAACCGGGTTTAGACACTGCGGAGAGGCCCAGTGCGCTTGACGCGTGCGGAAGACTTGTCGCTTCCCGAAAAAAAATTTGGTGACGGTGACTTCTTCTGGGGACCACTGCGCAAACGTCTAGTTTTGAGCTTTCTCGTTAAAACAATCAGTAATCAACCTTATCTAGAACTGATGTTCTAAATTGTGAATGAATTATTCACCGGGAATATTTTGTTCACAGGCGGGGCGGAAACCACGCAGCATTCGTGCGCTATTTCCGCTTTAAGAATCGCTTGAAGAGTGCATGGAAGTCGACGCCCGTGCTCGGCGACTGCAGCGGCCTAAAGGCGATCCGAAGTCATGACTGACGAGCAAACGACAACTCGAAGGGATCGGAACCCATTTCCAGCCTGTGGACAAATTATTCGGCCCGAATAATTTGTCCACAGGCTCTCTGGTAGTGCTTGAATATCGTGAATCAGCTGCTTGTCCGTTAACGAAAATCCGCATTTTTGAGGTACCAGGAATACTTCCCAATTTCGATGCTGACAGTGTTCACGGTCGATGTGCCGCTAAATTTTAGCCCGCGTATCGCCCGAGATTACCGACTTAGATAAATCCCAGTCACGCTTTCCCGCTCGTGCCCAAGTTCGCGACTGACGGTGAGCCGCGTTTCGTGGTCGAGCTGCTTCTGCTCTCGCGTGAGGACATTTGAATGGGGACCGCCGGCGGCCGGTGAATGCCAGCCGGTGAGTTCGAAATAGCGCTGCTGCGCGTACGTATGCCGAAGTCCGTGGAGCTTCGATAAGCCGGCACGGCTCGTGTGGCCTTCATACACACGAAGCTGTTCCACGTAATTGCGACTCGCCGGGATTAAGGATCCCCGTCCAGCGAGTTGATGCGCGCGGTCGAGCACGTCGCGTTGTGCCGGGGTGCGGATCGGGAGTTCACGTGCCTTGCCGCCCTTGGTCCAGGTGTCCTTCAGAACCAAC
>JANOVQ010000118.1:0-2304 GCA_031417495.1 Pseudomonadota bacterium
CGCGGTTTCTTGCACTGGGCCTTGTTAGACGCCCGCCTGCCAGCTCAATCTAGCGCACGACGACAGTGCGGAGCGGCGGGCATCTAACAACCCTTACCATTGCCGGGCACTGACGTTCCCAGATTGCTGACCCCCCCTTACGCGGGAAACCAGACTCCGCGGAACGCTAGCGAAATATCCAGGAAACTGGGGCGAATCTGGATTGACTTCCTCTCTTCTACAATTAGCATCGGTGCAACCAAACCAATCTGCGAGGTGACGCGCCATGGCGACCATTACTTGCACGTGCGGCGCTGTGCAACTCGAGCTTTGCGCGAAAAGGGATTTGTTCAGGCTCGAGTGTTGCTGCCACGATTGCACCGCCGCGCTGTGGTACGCGAACAAGCGCGGTGGTCCAGCCTTTCCAGATAACCAGTGTGTGGACAGCAGTTGGTTCCCAAACGACTTCAAGATTGTGAAGGGAAAAAATAAACTTGGCGCTTTCGTGAACTTCGAAAACGCTGACACCACTCGATTCCATTGCATGCTGTGCTGGACTGTCCTGTTCGGGGACCATACCGCGTACGCCAGGAAGATTGTGGTGACTCAGGTCCGCAACTATAAAGAGTTCGACGGTCTGAAAAATGTGGAGCTAATGCCCCCGCAAGCTCGACATTTCTTGAAGGATCTCTCCCAGGAACAACTTGCCTTGCTGCCGGCGTGGGGCGGGAACCCCTCGGACGTCTACCAGGGTATCGCCGACAATTGGATGGCCCGGTTTCCCGCAGTTCTGGAAGCCGGGAAGGAGGGCGCAGAAATGAACGCGCAGATTCTTCTTGCTAAGATTGGCGGCGCATTTGTCCCGACAGCTGAGGCGAGACTTACGGAGGGACCTCCAACTCTCATGCAGCAACTGGCATGATCAGGCGGCGGGTTCGCCCTGATTCCAAACTCGAATTTTCTTGGGCTGAGACAGCCAATTGAACGCTGATCGCGGCGCCACGGTAGGCGCCTCTGGTCGGCCATTAACCGTCACTACGGTCTCTGGTTTGCTGACCACGTTAAATGAGGAAAAGCTGGCACTGCCGAGGAGATAGCAGAGTAGCCATTCGCCCTATTCAGACCCGCTTCCAGTCGGGATAAATCGGACCAGGAGATGCAGATGAACTATCGACCGTTGGGGAGAACCGGGTTACGTGTCTCGGAACTATGCTTCGGGACGATGACCTTCGGCGGCGAAGGGATGTACAAGGTAATTGGCGAGACTGCACAGGCCGAGGCTGATCGCCTGGTCGGCAGGTGTCTCGATGAAGGGATCAATTTCTTCGATACTGCGGACACGTACTCGGGTGGACGGTCCGAACAGATCCTGGGCAGGGCGCTCGGTGCGCGTCGGCAAGAAATCGTGGTAGCGACGAAGGTACGCGGGCGAGTCGGACCGGGGCCGAATGATGTCGGCTTGTCACGCGGGCACATCATGGACTCAGTCGAGCATAGCTTGCGGCGCCTTGGCACCGATTACATCGATCTCTATCAAATCCACGGCTACGACGCGTTGTCCCCGTGGGACGAAACCTTGCGCGCGCTCGACGATTTGGTGCGCGCCGGCAAAGTTCGCTACATCGGCGCTTCGAATCTCGCAGCGTGGCACCTGATGAAGGCGCTCGGTATCAGCGCGCACGACCGTCTGGCGCGTTTCGAGACGATGCAGTCGTACTATTCGCTTGCCGGCCGCGATGTGGAACGCGAATTGTGCCCATTGCTGGAATCCGAGCAGGTCGGCTTGCTCATCTGGAGTCCGCTGGCTGGCGGCTTCCTCAGTGGAAAATTCTCACGTACCCAGAAGGGACCCGATGGGGCACGCCGGGCGAGTTTCAATTTCCCGCCGGTCGATGAGACGCGCGCCTATGTGGCCCTGGATACCTTGGCCGAGGTCGCTCAGGAGCACCAGGTGTCGGTCGCGCGCGTCGCCCTCGCCTGGCTGCTGCACCAGCGCGTGACTACCAGCGTGATCATCGGAGCACGCGACGAAGCGCAACTGCGCGACAACTTGGCCGCGCCCGCACTCCGGCTGAGCACATCGCAGTTGGAACGTCTGGACAAGGCCAGCGCGTTGCCGCTCGAGTACCCGGGCTGGATGATCGCAATGCAGGCGCGCGATCGACTGCAGGCGATGTCGCCGGAGGAGCGCTTTGCCAAAGTGACTTAGTCCTCGCTGTTACTGTCCCCCTGCGCTGCCCTATTTGCAGGAATTCCGCTCCGCTGACCGAATCGACCACGACACGCAGCGGAAATAAAGAGGAGACGCCGTGACTGACAAGATCA
>JANOVQ010000119.1:0-6074 GCA_031417495.1 Pseudomonadota bacterium
GCGGCGCAGGCCCGCCGTGAGGGGCTGGTGGCGATCGCGAACACCACTGTACAGGTTGGAACTTCAGCCCACACCAAGGCGCGCTATCCCGCCATCGCGGCCTTCGTGCGCGAGCTCGTGATGCGCCAGGATCCCCTGGCCTATGCCGCGACCTGCGAGGCTGTCGCCGGCACTCAGGCCGCAGTGTTAGAGTCGCTGCGCTGTCCGACGATGGTCCTGACCGGCGACGAAGATGCGACCGCGCCGCCCGCCGCGGCACGCGCGATCGCGCAGATGATCACCGGCGCAACATTTTCGGTCGTATCGCGCTGTGGACACTGGACCCCACTCGAACAAGCTGAGACAGTGACTAATCACCTGATGAATTTTCTGTTCGGAAAATAAGACCAGAGAACATTGGCGGCGCAAACCGATGACGCGCGTTTATCGTGACTACGACCAGGCGGGCTTGGACGCGCAGTACAACAACCGCGCGCGATTTCCGGATTACGCCGAGCATTTTGCCAATTGGTCCACCTGGAGTGCACAAGCCCGCGCAGAACTTCCCTGTGCGCTCGATGTCGCGGTCGGCGCCTCCAGCTGGGAGAAAATCGATATCTTTCCTGCCGACACGGTCGCCGCGCCGATCTATGTTTTCATCCACGGCGGTTATTGGTATTCGCTGGACAAGGCCGACTACAGCTACGTTGCGCGCGGGATGCGGCCGCACGGTGTCACGACGGTGGTCAACAATTTCGGTTTCGCGCCGGATCACGACATGGACACCATCGTCGCGCACAATCGCGCGGCCTTGAGTTGGCTTTGGCGCAATGCCGCGTCATTCGGCGCGGATCGCAATCGCATCTATCTTTGTGGACATTCGGCGGGTGGCCATCTGGCGTTGATGCTGCTCGGGACCGAGTGGCGCGCGCTCGCCGACGATCTGCCTGCCGATCTCGTCAAAGGCGTCTGCTCGATCGGCGGAATCCATGATCTGGAGCCGATTCGGCGGTCGTTCCTGAATCAAAAACTGCACCTGACGCCTGCGCAGGTTGCGCGCAATAGCCCGGTACATCTGCGCTACGGCCATCGTTCACCGCTGTCGCTGGTCGTTGCGATCGATGAATCAGCCGAATTTCACCGTCAAGCACAACTAATGCAAGCGCTGTGGCAAGCCAACGCGTCTCCAGTGGAGTTGTTGGTACCGGAGGATCTCGATCACTTTACTGTCGTCAACGAACTTGGAAATCCTGCCTGCGCGCTGGTGCAACATCAGCTCGCGCAGATGAGGCTGGCCTTCACGATGGCGCGCGGAGTCGCGGGAGCGTAAACATGCAAGCACAACTATTCACCAACGTACAGATTTTCGATGGTCATGGAACCGCACGTTTCCCGGGCGAAGTGCTGGTGGAAGGCAATACGATCCGTGTGGTCGAAAAGGGGCAACAAAAAATTCCACGCGAGAGCGGTATTGAGGTGGTCGATGGCGCCGGTCGGACGCTGATGCCGGGTTTGGTTGAAGCCCATGCCCACATCACTTACAGCAACATGACGCATCTGAAGGATCTCGGTGAGTTGCCGCTCGAAGAACACACCATGCTGACTTTGCAGAACGCCAGGTTGATGCTCGAGGCTGGTTTCACCAGCCTTTATTCGGCCGCCTCATCCAAAATGCGCCTCGAGGTCGCGGTCCGTAACGCGATCAATGCCGGACAATTCCCTGGACCGCGTATGCGCGCGGCCTCACCGGAGATTGTCGCGACGGGTGGCCTTGGCGATGAACGGCAACTGCATATGCATCATCAAGGAATCGAGGTGATTGCCGACGGCGCCGATGAAGTGCGTAGGGTGGTCAGAACCTTAATCCGCGAAGGGGTGGACACGATTAAGATCAATATCTCCGGCGACAACTTCGTGCGCCAGGGGTTTGGTCAACGCCTCTCCTATACCGAACAGGAAGTGGCGGCCGCGGCCGAAGTCGCCCACGAGCGAGGCGTCTGGTTGTCCTGTCACGCGCGTGCCGACGCCGCGGTCCGGCTCGGACTCAAATACGGTTTCCGCATGATCTACCACTGTGATTTTATCGAAGGCGAAACCTTTGATTTGCTCGAAGCCAAGCGCGATCAGATCTTTCTGGCGCCCGCCATTGGCATTATCTATACCACCGCGCACGAAGCGGCACCCTATGGCATCAGTCGCGAGATCGCCGAACATATGGGGATGTTCGCGATGCTTGAACAGGCGCCGCGCGTTTATCAGGATCTCAAAAAGCGCGGCCTCCGGATCCTGCCCGGCGGTGACTACGGCTTTGCGTGGAATCCGACCGGGACTAATGCGCGCGACCTGGAACATTTCGTGAACATGTTCGGCTTCAGTCCCGCCGAGGCTTTGATGGCGGCAACTCTGTGGGGCGGGCAGTTGATGGACATTCCGAACCTCGGCCTGATCAAGGCGGGCTATCTCGCCGATTTGTTGCTGATCGACGGCGACCCGACGCACGATATCACCTGCCTCCAACAGCGCGACAGGATCAACATGGTGATGAAAGACGGCGTGTACTACAAAGGTCCCGGCAAAAACGCTGACCAACATCCTGCCGGTACAACGAACCCTGCGCCCGCGATCGCCGCGCCGCGCTCGGTGTGGGAAACCGCGTAAGTCCCGGCCAGCTAATGCGCGCCGTTCTGCATTATCGTGCCAGTCCGCAATTGGTAACGACCTTGAAACAGGCGGCACCAAGTTGGCTTGACACCGTCACGGTGGCGGAAATGGACTTGGACGGTTTAACGGCGGCACTGGGCGACGCGGAGGTGCTGCTCCATGTGCTGACACCCGCTACCCGCGAACTCATGGCGCTGGCACCGCGCCTACGGCTCATCCAGAAGATCGGCGTCGGCGTTAATACAATAGATTTAGCCGCGGCCAAAGCGCGTGGTGTGCGGGTTGCGAATATGCCTGGCACTAACGCCCAGGCGGTGTGCGAACTCACCTTGGCGTTGATGCTGGCCGCTTTGCGTCAACTCGTGCCGTTTGATCGCGCGACCCGTGCGGGCAGGGGTTGGTTATTGCCGCTGGAAGCACTGGACGCGCAGCGTGAAATTTGCGGGAAGACGGTTGGCCTCGTGGGCTATGGCGAAGTTGCGCAACGTCTCGCGCCGGTCTTGAACGCGTTGGGCGCCAAGGTTCTGTACACCGCGCGGCACGATCATCGAGCCGAGCACGCTGAGTTCGTCGGGTTTGCTGAACTGCTGCAACGTGCCGATATTATTTCCTTGCACGTGCCATTGGTTTCCGCGACCGAGAAGATGATCGGCGCGGCAGAATTGCGCGCGATGAAAACAGGTGTCGTCATCATTAACACCGCGCGCGGTGCCCTGATCGACGAAGCAGCGCTGCACTCAGCGCTGCGCGCCGGGCAAGTCGGCGCAGCCGGTCTCGATGTTTTTGCAGTGGAGCCAATCTCCACCCCTATCCCGTTATTTGATTTGCCAAATGTCGTCGTGATGCCGCATTTGGCTTGGTTCACCAATGAGACGCTGGCGCGCAGCTTCAATCTTGCGATCGAAAACTGTCGGCGACTGCGGGCCAACGAACCTTTGTTGAATGAGATTTTGCTGTAGGGCACTGCAGTGGATTCTTAGAGATGTCTTGTAGTCCTACCAAGGAGATCGCCCATGTTTACGACCACTAAAGACCTGATGCTGCCAACCACCGTGACCGGTTCCTGGCCGCGCCCGCGTTGGTTCGATAAGAGTCTGTGGGGGCGGAATTTGTCGGATGCCATGACCGATATCGAATACCGCGAAAAATTTCTCGACGCGGTGGCGGCAGTCTTGAGCGACCAGGAACAAGCCGGCTTGGATATTTTGACCAACGGCGACTACCACCTTGACGAGAATCTTGGCGGTCTGGCGTGGCTGCTCTACCCCGCTGAGCGCATGCACGGCGTGGCGCGCGACGAGACCTATCCCGCGAGCGAAGAATGGGCGTCACCGCCGGGCACGATCTTGAACGAAGTGATGGGCGGCTGGCGTTACCCCGCGGTGACCGACAAAGTCACGCGTGGGCGCTCGTGGGAGTTCGCCAAGATCTGGCGGCTGGCGCAGGCGAAGGCCGGTCGCCCGGTCAAGTTCGGTACCGTGTGCGGCCAGGTGCTCGGATCCTGTCTTGAAATCAAGACCGAAAAATACCCTAAGGACAAACGCGAACTGGTGTGGGACATGTGTGGCGCAATCAACCTGGAGCTGCGCGAACTCGCGGCCGCGGGTTGCAAGGCCATCCAGATCGAAGATCCCATGATTCACCTGGTGGCGCCGGCCAAGCCCAGCAAGGATTACATCGACTTTCTGATTGACGCTTTTAACCATGAAGTTGAGGGCCTCGACGATTGCGAAATCTGGATCCATACCTGCTGGGGCAATCCCAATATGCAGCGGGTCCACGACGATACCTCCTACGCAAGCAGCTTCGAAGCCTATATGGAACGTCTACGCGGCGATATCTGGACCGTTGAAATGAAGGAGCGAAACTACCAGGACCTCGAATTGTTCGGCCGCTACAAGGGGGGCAAATGGCCAAAGAAGGTCGCCCTTGGCGTGATTAGCCACCGCAATCTGCAGGTCGAAGGCGCGCACGAAGTAGCCGCCGATATCCGCCGCGCGATGCAGTACATCGATCCCGAACAAATCGTGCTGTCGACCGACTGCGGGTTTGGACGCCAGGGCTGTAATCGCCTGATCGCGTTTCACAAGGCGGTCTCGATGACGCGCGGGGCCAACCTCGTCCGCGCCGAACTGGGGATGCCCGTCCATGACATCCGCGCCGCGGATCCGCAGTTACAAATGGATGTCACGGCGCTCGGTGAGCACAGCTTGACGAGGGGGAATCGGCGCTGAATAGCGGAGGGGAAATACCGAGCAGTCTCGTCTGCCAGCCGCGAAGCCGGCAACAAAACCCTCGACGCGCGCTGTCCGCCGCCGCGGAAGAAAACAGTCAGGGCCTGATGCGGTAAAGCCGCTTCTGGTTGAGTCGGCCACGAATACCCTCCAGGCGCTCGCCGGTTTTTTCCAGATGTTCGATGCGCTCGTCTGGACGCGGGTGCGTCTTGAATAGCAGGGCCACGCTGCCGGCATCCTGTGACAAGTGTCCCAGATCCTGCAGTACTGTGGGCAGACCGAAAGGGTCGTACCCTGCCCGCGCCGCCAGCAGCATCGCCAGGCTGTCCGCTGCGTATTCGGCGTTCTTGTCCAGCGCACGGGAAAAGGTTTCCGCACCGGTGCCGATCAGTTTCTTGATTGGGTCATTCTCGCTGATCGTCTTGGACAGGAATTTCCCGCCTTGCGCCAGCAACCGACCCTGCGCCAGTATCTTCAGATGGTGTTTGCTGACTACGTGGGCAATTTCATGTGCCAGTACGCCGGCCAGTTCGCTCTCGCTGTTCAATTGCCGGTACATTCCCCGGGTCACGAAGACATAACCGCCCGGTGCGGCAAAGGCGTTGATGTCTGGCGACTCGATAACGCCAAAATGCCAAGCGAGATCGGGACGATCGCTTTGAATCGCGATCCAGCGTCCTACCCGATTCACGTATTTCTGCAGTGGCGGGTCATCTACCAAGGGAGCTACGCCGAGAAGGTTGCCCGCAGCCCGCTTGCCTATTGCGAGTTCCTCCTCGTCCGAAAAATCTCCTAGCGCGCGCAACATATCCTGGGTGGGGATCACCGCAGCTTTGGGCAGCACTTTGACAGCCGCGGAAGATGAGCGCTGGAGGTTATCGAGTTTTTCCCGGACGTCATCCCATAACTTGAAGGCGTGCGCGCTGCCGGTCAGTGCGAATAACAGCAGCGCAGCAGCCCCCGGGTAATTGATGGAGGACGCTGGATCCACTCGTGTTCTGATTCAACCGATCCAGCTTCGGGACATTCGCAAAGAGTTGGATTCGCTGTTGGGAGCCACCTCGAAATGAGCGCGGTTTGAGGTCTCGCTGATGGTGCGACTCGCGATGCGGTTTCGCGACTCGCAAAATCGTGCGCGGGCCTTGACCCATCGGGACGATGGCCGCTATATCCTCGCCCCGCACGACTTGCGGGAGTAGC
>JANOVQ010000120.1:0-4418 GCA_031417495.1 Pseudomonadota bacterium
AAAATGAGTGCAACGGCTTTGATGAAGCACACTTATATGAACTTTCCGTTTTATGCCACACGAAGCGAAGCAGCCAAGAATATTTTAACCAAGGAAGAATTAGAAAAAGTAAGCAAAGCTAAACCGAAAGGAAATAATACAGTGCTTTTTACCATCGGTTACGAAGGCATTTCGCTGGAAGAATATTTGGTTCGCTTGCTTAAAAATGATGTAAAGGTTTTGGTAGATGTTCGCAACAATCCGTTGAGCATGAAATACGGCTTTAGCAAAAGCCAATTGAAAAAATACTGTGCAAGTTTGGGTATTGAGTATGTGCATATTCCCGAAGTAGGCATACAAAGCGACCAACGCCAGGAACTGAACACACAAAACGATTACGATAAATTGTTTGCCGTTTACCGCAAAAACAATTTGAGTAAAACAGCGCTTTATCAAAACGAAATTTTAAAACTATTGAAACAACACAAACGCATTGCGTTAACTTGTTTTGAAGCCAATATTTGTCAGTGCCACCGCAAACATTTAGCCGAAGCCATTGAAACCTTACCTGAATTCAATTATGAAGTAAAACACATCTAACTTATGGCGTTAACGAAAGTATTAATCACGGTAAAAACCTATCCGACACTTTCCGCCAAGTATGATGAACTGGTTTGCACAGCAGGTTTTAAAGAAGATGGCACATGGATACGACTTTATCCTGTTCCTTTCCGCAAAAAATCTTACAACGAGCAATACAAAAAATACGACTGGATAGAAGTTGATTTGGTAAAGAACACCAGTGATTTCAGACCCGATAGTTTCCGACCAAAAAGCATTGACAGCGAAATAAAAGTTGTTGGACACATTGACACCGCCAACAATTGGGAAGAACGCAAGAAAATCTGTTTAGGGAAAATTTATTACAACCTCACCGAACTGATTGCAGAAGCCAAGAACAAAGACATCTGCACTTCATTAGCCGTTTTCAAACCGACAGAGATTTTAGATTTCACAGCCGAATTGGTTGACCGTAAGTGGGATAAAGATAAATTAGCCAAATTGAACCAACTCAACCTTTTTGAAACCAACAAAGAAGGAAAATTTGAAGTGGTGCAAAAACTGCCAGGGCCTCCGCCGGGTTTCCTGAGGAAGAACTTCGTTGGCTGAGGGAGATGACTCCATACAAGCCTACGCGAGGGACGGCCGCGGGACGGGCGATATTAACGGGCCGGTTCGTCAACATCACCGATCTGAGGACCGATCCGGAATTTGTACACCAAAAGCTCTCCAGTCATTACAGAAGCATGGTTGGCGTTCCGCTTATTCGAAACGGCCAAGCAATCGGCGCACTGACGATCGGCCGAAAGGAACCCGGCGGCGCACCCGAAAAACTGGTCCGGTTGCTCCAGACCTTCGCCGATCAGGCCGTGATCGCAATCGAGAACGTGAGTCTGTTCAAGTCCACGCAGGAAGCCCTTGAGCGGCAGACCGCGACCTCGGAAGTGTTGCGGGTAATCAGTAGTTCGATCGCGGATACGCGCCCTGTCTTCGAGAAGATTCTGGACAGCTGTCAGGCGCTGTTCGGTGTGGAGGATATTGCGATCCTCCAGCTCCACGAAGACGGGCAATTGCACCTGGGTGCCGGGCGTGGCGTGGTGATGGACGCAACTTCGAAAGTCCTGCCGAGACCGGTGGAAGGCACGGCGACCGCACTAGCGATCCACGAGCGCCGGACCATCCACATCCCGGATTCGGCGATCGCCGTGGAGTCGTACACCCCCTTCTTGCGTTCTATCATAGACATCATCGGCAATAATTCAGGTTTGATCGCCCCACTCCTTCGCGATGGCATCGGCATCGGCTCCATCTGGCTGGCGCGCGTTCCGCCGAAACCGTTCTCGGACAAAGAAATCGCCCTCCTCACCACGTTCGCCGATCAGGCCGTCATCGCGATCGAGAACGCGCGCCTGTTCCACGAAACGCAGGAGGCGCTGGAACTGCAGACCGCGTCGTCGCAGATTCTGCAGGTCATCAGCACCTCCATGGCCGACGCCCGGCCGGTCTATGAAACCATCCTTGAGCGGAGCGCCCAGTTCCTGGACGCCAATGTGATCGGCATCTTTGTGGAGCGCGATGGGGAGATACACAACGTCGGGTTCCGCGGAGATGCAGTGGGCGAGGCGATGATTCGACATGCCTGGCCGACGCCCGCGAAACAGAGCACTTCGCCCAGACTTTTTGCCGAGCAGCGCGTGATCAATATCGAGAATGTGGGCGCCGGGCTGGCCGAACGACCGCTCACCCAACGGCGCTGCCACGAGATTGTCGGGGACTATTCCAACTTGATCGCACCGATGTTCTGGGAAGGCCGGATCACCGGGGCGATATGCGCATTCCGCTACCCGCCCCGCCCCTTCTCGGGAAAAGAGGCTAACTCACTCGCGGGCTTTGCGGGCCAGGCCGCGATCGCGATTCAGAACGCCAAGCTCTTCAATGAAACCATAGAAGCCCTGGAACAGCAGACCGCGACCGCTGAAGTGCTGCAGGTCATCAGCACGTCGATGGCCGACGCGCAGCCAGTCTTCGAGAAAATCCTCGACAGCGCCGAGAAACTGATCGAAGGCGATTTTCATATGCTGTTTCAGGTAAAAGACGGGCAAGTACACGTCGTTGCCAATCGCGGCGAGGAGATCGCTCAACGATTCATGTCGGTGTTTCCGATCTCTGTCGAGCATACCACCGTTGCAAGAGCGGGATTAGACGCGCCTACCACCTATATCCCGGATAGCAGTTCGCTTGCGGACCCTCCGCTCATCGTGCAGAGAGCCACGCAAGTGATTGGAGCGTTTTCGGGGATCACGGCTCCGTTGCAGTGGGAAGGACAATGGATCGGGTCATTGTCCGTCGGTCGAATTCCCCCTCGGCCGTTCAGTGACAAGGAACGCGCACTTCTCCGGACGTTCGCCGATCAGGCGGTCATTGCCTTCCAGAACGCGCAACTCTTCAACGACACCAAGGAGGCGCTGGAACAGCAGACGGCCATCAGCGACGTGCTGCGGGTCACGACCGAATCGCCGAGCGACGTCGAGCCCGTGCTGAATGCAATTGCCGAGCATGCAGTTCGGCTCTGCGACGCTTCCGCGGCCTCGATATTCCTGGTCGAAGACCATCAACTGCGGCATGTGTGTTCGCGGGGGCCGATGGCCGAACAGGTGGTGGACCTGGAAGTGCTCCCTATCGACCGCGGATCGATGTCGGGGGTCGCAATCCTGGAGGGTATTCCGACAGAGGTGGCAGACCTCCAGGCAGAGACAGAAAAATACCCGCTCGGCGCCGAGACCGCACGCCGGCTCGGTCATCGGTCGATGGCGGTGACGCCGCTACTGCGTGAAGGCAAAGCGTTCGGCACGTTGCTGATCCGGCGGCAGGAAGTGCGGCCCTTCAGCGAGCGCGAAGTGAAGCTGCTGAAAACGTTCGGTAGTCAGGCGGCGATCGCGCTTGAGAATGTCAGGTTGTTCAACGAAACAAGGGAAGCGTTAGAGCAACAGATGGCGACGGCAGAAGTATTGCGCGTGATCAGCAGTTCCGTGGCGGACACCCAGCCTGTCTTTGAAAAAATTCTCGACAGCTGCGAGACGCTGTTCGATGCGAACCAGTTGGGGATCGGGCTGATCGATGGGAACGGGATGTTGCACATCGCGGCGCACCGGGGCGATTGGTGGGCTCCTATATTGTCTTCTTACCCGAGGCCCGTTGGGGAAACTGTAAGCGGGATGGCGGTTTCGGAACGCCGGGTTCTGCATGCCCCTGATCTGAGCGCGATCGCGAATTTAATGCCCGCAGGCTCACGGGATAACATTCGGCTAATGGCCGACAATACTTCCAGGGTAGTTGCGCCATTGCTTCGCGACGGCCATGGGGTTGGTTCGATTGTGCTCGCCCGCGTCCCGCCGAAGCCCTTCACGGACAAGGAACTCGCGTTGTTGTCGACTTTTGCCGATCAAGCGGTTATCGCGATCGAGAATGCACGCCTGTTCCGCGAGATCGAGGACAAGAGCCGTCAGCTCGAAGAAGCGAGCCAGCACAAGTCGCAGTTCCTGGCGAGCATGAGCCATGAGCTGCGAACCCCGCTGAACGCGATCCTCGGCTTCAACGAGATGATCCTCGACGAGGTCTACGGCGAAGTGCCGTCCGACATGCGCGAGCCACTGCAGGACATCCAGGACAGCGGCAAGCACCTGCTGCGCCTGATCAATAACGTCCTTGATCTCGCCAAGATAGAAGCCGGCCGCATGGAACTCGCGCTGGCGGAATATGTCGTGCATGACCTGGTGGAGAGCGTACGCGCGACCCTGTGGCCGCTCGCGACGGGCAAGGGCCTGGAGTTGCTCACCATCCTCCCCGCTGAGCTGCCGCTCGCTTACGGCGACTTCGGC
>JANOVQ010000121.1:0-3759 GCA_031417495.1 Pseudomonadota bacterium
GCTCGATTCCCCAACGCTCTTCCGTGTAAATCGCAATCGCGCGCAAGTCGGCCTTCGCGTTACGGGTTAGTGAAAATAAATTCACTTCTTGTGTTCGTCTAGCTCGCCAATAAATTTCTCGTAGCTGTAATCGGCAAAGCCGCTTTGCTCACCTTCCGTCAGCGCGCGGCGCAGTGCGCGCAGTTTGCCTTCATTGTCTTCGAGCAATCTTAAGCCGGCGCGCACTACCTCGCTGGCGGAACCGTAGCGCCCGCTTTCAATCTGGTGACTAATAAAATCGTCAAAGTGCTCGCCGAGGCTGATGCTGGTGTTCTTGGCCATGTGGCATCTCTAAGTTACCAATAGATACCAAATACTGGTATATGACTGGTGATCGGTCAACCCTGATGGGGCCCGACCTGAACCCGAACGCTGGAGCGAGTGCCTGCACGCGGCGTGTTGAGCCGCATCGAGAATGGCTAGGCTATGCCGAGCCTCGAGGGGTGCGTCAGGCGGTGGGAGTATCGCTCGCGAACACGATAAAGGGGACCATAACGCGATAAAGGGGACGGAGGGATTAATGATTGACCATGTTGGTCTAATCTTCACGACCGCCTAGAATGACACCGTCATTTATTCGCAAAAGGAATTGCGATGCCACGACGTAAGCGGATTTATTTGCCGGGCATGTCCTATCACCTTGTTCAGCGCGGGAACAATCGAGAGGCCTGTTTCCGCGCTCCCGAAGATTTTCAAAACTACCTCGATTTGTGGCGCGAAAAATCGCGGCGGTACGAGGTTGCCGTGCACGCTTATTGCCTGATGAACAATCACGTGCATTTTGTGGTGAGCTGCGCGGACTCGACCGCTATCTCAAACACCATGAAGGATGTCGGTAGCCGTTATGCCCGGCACTTTAATGTGTGTTACGAACGAACAGGCACGTTGTGGGAGGGACGTCACCGCTCAAGCCTGATTGATACCGATAATTACCTGCTCACCTGTTATCGATACGTAGAACTCAACCCGGTTCGGGCAGGCATCGTCGCAAGCCCCGCGCTATACGCATGGTCTTCGTATCGATGTAATGCCTGGGGCGACGCTTCCTGGTTGACGCCCCATCCTGTCTACGATGCGCTTGGCGGTGACGATGTACACCGACGCGTGAGTTATCGGGCACTGTTCGAACAGACATTTGAGCGCGGGGCGCTCGACCTAATTCGCGTGGCGGCACACTATTCACAACCCGTCGGCGACGAAAACTTCCGACGAACGCTATCGACTCGATTCAATATAGCCTTCGGCTACCTGGCGCATGGTCGGCCGCGACGACCGGCGCCATGAATGGTCAAGATTTAATCCCTCCGTCCCCTTTATCCCTCGTCCCCTTTATCCAGGGGACTTGCGCGGCTACAGCGCATCGATCCAAGCACTCACCGCAGTGTTGAAGTCGGCTTTTCGGTCCAGCATGATCCAGTGCCCTGCATTGGTCCACAGTTCGGTCTTCGACTGCGGGTTTGAGAACCATGGGCGCATGACGTCGGCTTGATCCGGATCGCGGCACAGGTGGTAGAACGGCACCGTCAAGCTTCTGCAGAGGTCCTCACTCGGCTTGCCAACGCCCACTTGGCCGGCACCCAGGAACAGTGGGCGGAGCGATTCGCGCAACACATGGATGGGTGTTCCCTGGAGGCGCCGCGCCTGCCAGCGCATCGTCGCCGGCGCGGTCTCGGTGGCGTAGAACAGCTTGAAAAAATCCGGACCCACGACACTCGGATCCCCAGCGTCCAAATTGTCACAGACCTGCTGGAACAGAGGGGTATGTTTGACGGAAAAACCGAGGGTGCCATCGACGGAAACCACTGCACTGACCAGGTCTGGCCTGCGGGCCGCGAGACGGGAAGCTATCTGTCCACCCATTGAATGCCCGATCAGGATGAATTTCTGGCCCGGATACTTCGTCGAGATCAACGACTCAATGTCCGCCACGTAATCCGCAGGTGCGTACGCACCTGACGGCATGACCTCAGACCTGCCATGCCCTCGCAGGTCCACGTCGACCACGCGATATTTGCTCTCGAGCAGCGGCAACTGCCAGCTCCAATCGTGAGAGTCGCAAGACCAACCATGCAGCAGCATGACGTTCTTACCCTTGCCTACCTCGGTGTGGAACAGCTTCGCCGTCGAAGTCGTCGTCGGCGTCGCTGCGGAAGCGCCACCGCAGCCTGCGGTCACGGCAACCGTGACCGCGCCCATCAGGGTCAGCAGGTTGCGCCGCGACAATTCGGTTTGTTTCGTCTCCATTGAGAATCCTCTATTTTCTCCCAAGGTAATGCGGGCTATTCAGCGCTGTAGCTGGTCAAGATTTAATCCCTCCGTCCCCTTTACTCTTTACTCCCCCTTTACTCACCCACACCGGCGCGCGTTTCTCCACAAATGCGCGCAACCCTTCCCGGCCATCGGCGGTTTCGAACACATTGCAGAGCGTTTCGATCTGGTTCTCGACATTGCGCCGATAGTCGAGATCATTAGCGCGCAGGAATGAGGCGCGGCCGAGCGCCATGATGGTCGGCGATTTCTGCGCAAGCACTAACGCGAGTGCTTTGGCGCGCGACATCAGTTCGGCGCGTGGCACTGCGTGATTGATGAGCCCGAGTTCGGCTGCTTCGTGAGCAGATATTGGGGTGCCGGTGAACAGCAGCTCGAACGCCTTATGACGGCTGATCTGGCGCGGCAGATGCACGTAATGGATCGCAGGGATCAGCCCGATATCGATCTCCGGATAGCCAAGATCGATATCGTCGGCGGCGAGAATCATGTCGCAGGTGATAGCGAGAGTCATGCCGGCGCCGCGGGCCGGCCCGTTGATCACGGCGATGGTCGGCTTGCTCAGCCGATACTGGATATCCATCGTTTCCATGTAGAACTTGTAGACAAACTCGCGCAGTGCCAGGCCGTCGCCCTGGTTTACCATCTTGAGATCCATGCCGCCGCAGAACATGCCGGGCAGTGCGCTGGTGATCAGCACCGCGCGGACCTCGGGGCTGCGATCGGCCTGACGCAGCGCATCGTGGATTGCATCGATCATCGGATGGTCGATTGCGTTCACCGGTGCGCGCTGCAGGAGAATGGTCGCGATGCCGTTCTCCACGGTGTAGTCGATTCGCTGACTGGCGGTCATCGGCAGGCTCCTCACAGAGAAAACAGAGCCCGAGAGTATAAGGGGAATCTCACCGCGCGCGCTGGCGAATGCGGGTCGAGAAATCTGTCTGCGAGGCCTGATCCCGTGCGCGTGCGCCGATGTCCGCCGCCACCTTGATTTCCGCGAAGGGTCGCGAGTTATCCAGCAGGCCGATTTGATAAAAGTAGCGCGGCACATAGCCCGAGATGAGGATCGGCCAGGAGAATGGGATGCCACGGCCGGCCGCGCGCAGAATACGCGCGACTTCGGTGGTGCAGTTGCTCAGGACGGTGTTATAGAAGCGCGGTCGCGCCGCCAGGCGGTTCATTTCTTTGAGGTACTGGGTCAGCAGTCTGCGCCGCATCATCGGGCTGGAGAGGAGACGATACCGATGCACCGTCTCGCTGCGAATATTGCTGCGCACCTGTACGAGATCGGTCTCTGGGGCGGCGATGATAATGAGCTCGTAAGACTTCATGAAGCCTGCCAGGCTGGACCATTTTTCGGTGGTCTCGCGGCGGGTCTCGATCGAGAACGCGAGTGGCGGATGGTCGCGAAAGACGAAACTCACGATGAGGTGCGCCATGCGCGGATCGCCC
>JANOVQ010000122.1:0-3629 GCA_031417495.1 Pseudomonadota bacterium
CACCAAGCTGGGCGACCGCGTCACTTTGGCGGGTCAAGTGGGTGTCACGGGGCACCTCAATGTCTGCAGTGATGTGACGGTGCTCGGTAAATCGGTCATCGCCAAGCATGTGCTGAAGCCAGGCACCTACGCGGGCATTCCGATTAGGCCGGTCGAACAATGGAAGAAAGCCATCGCCAGGTTATATGCGAGCGCCAAAGGTCACGAGAACCCGGGATCCTGAGCGGCCACTGACCGGCTTAGCGCGTTAAGCACTTCCAATGGCGCCCTCAGGCCGCCACCGGCGGAAAGCGACTGGCCCGACTGACTGCCGCGGGCAAGGTCATCGCGAGCGGCGTTTCCAGCCATTTGGTAGTGGCGATGATTTCCGTCAGCGAAATACTTGTCGTATAGCCCAAGGTCTCTAACAGATACAACACATCCTCGGTGCCCACATTGCCAGTGGCGCCCGGTGCAAAGGGACAGCCCCCGAGACCGCCACAACTCGCATCGAACACGCGCACGCCCGCTAACAGCGCAGCGTAAATATTCGCGATCGCCGTGTTGCGTGTATTGTGGAAGTGGAGTCGCAAAGGGATCGTGCCACGGACTCGCTCTACCGCGCGTAGCAAGTCAGCGACTTCACCAGGTCCCGCCACACCAATCGTGTCCGCCAGAGCAATTTCATCGACCTCGAGCGCGGCCAGGCGGCTTACAAGTTCGCTCACCTTCGCCGGTGACACTCTGCCTTCGAAAGGACAACCGAAGGCAGCCGCCACCGTCACTCCGCAGAAAATTTTATTTCTTCGCGCTTCGCGCGCGATCACGGTGACACTTGCCATGCTCTCTGCCACCGACATGCCCTGATTGCGCTGGGAAAACGTCTCAGTCGCCACCACCACCGAATTAATTTCACGCAGACCCGCCGTTACCGCCCGTTCGAACCCACGAGTATTGAGCACTAGTCCGATAAACCGCACGCCAGGCACCTGCGGTAGGCGCTTGATGACCTCATCCGCATCCGCCATTTGCGGCACCCGTTTGGGGTTAACGAAACTGACCGCCTCAATGCGTTTTACCCCTGCCGCCACCAACCGATCAATGAAGGCGAGTTTGGTCTCCGTATCAATCAGCGTGGGTTGGCTCTGCAGTCCATCGCGCGGTCCAACTTCGACAATTTCAACGGCGTCGGCGTGAATCAACAACGGTGTCTGGGGCATTAGCGTGCTCTGGGGTAAGCGAGGATGATTATTCTAGATCACAAGCGCGGTCTTAAAGGAAATCGCCTAGACCTTAAAGTGGAGTGTCCCCGATCTCCGCCCACAGCAACTGGGGCCCACCAGGGGCTCGGAGTCGCGAGGATGGAGACCGGGGACGGCCCGCGCACAGCGCCGAATTATCGCGTCCGCAAACCGCTACACCCGACCGAACCCGGCGTGTCATCATCTGGCATCTTGAAACCGATGTTCGGAGTCCACGTGATGGGAAACCTGGATAAGGCCTTATGAGCAAACCCTACGACTTTGATTTCTTCGTGATTGGTGCCGGCTCAGGCGGCGTGCGCGCCGCGCGCATGGCCGCGACTTTCGGCGCCAGGGTGGGTATCGCCGAAGAGCGGTATTTCGGCGGCACCTGCGTCAATGTCGGGTGCATTCCTAAAAAGCTGTTTGTGTATGGCTCACGCGTGCGCCACGACTTCGAAGTCGCCACGGGTTACGGCTGGCATGGCGCGCCGCCTGAACTCAGCTGGCCAGAATTTATCGCGAATAAGAATACCGAAATCACGCGCCTCAACGGGAGCTACTTGCGGCTACTCCAGAACGCCGGCTGTCAGGTATTTGAGTGCCGCGCCACTCTTACCGATGCACACACCGTGGCCATGGCGGGCAAACACTATACCGCGGCGCATATTTTAGTCGCGACCGGCGGTTGGCCATTTGTGCCAGAGATTCCAGGACGCGAACACGCCATCACCTCCAACGAAGCGTTCTTTTTGCCGGCACTACCGCGACGTACCGTAGTCGTGGGCGGCGGTTATATTGCAGTTGAGTTCGCTGGAATTCTGCATGGCCTGGGGGCTGAGGTGACCCAAATCTACCGCGGAGATTTATTCCTGCGCGGATTCGACACCGAGACCCGCGAATTTTTGGCGGGACAGATGGCCCATAAAGGAATCCGACTTAGATTCAATTTGGATGTTACCGGCATCACCCGCGAGGACAGTGAATTGCGGGTGAGTTTGAGCGATGGCAGTTCACTCGCCTGCGATACCGTGCTGTATGCCACCGGCCGCGCGCCCAACTCAGCCGGGCTTGGCCTGGCGGAATGCGGCGTGCAGCTGGCGCGCGATGGCGCGATCATGGTCGATGCGCAATACCGCACCAAGGTGCCTTCGATCTACGCGATTGGAGACGTCACTAACCGCATGAATCTCACGCCGGTGGCACTCGCCGAAGGCATGTTGGTGGCGCGGCGACTCTTCGGGCAGCTCGCAACAGAGGTTGATTACGACTTTATTCCGACTGCGATTTTCAGCCAACCACCGATTGGTACCGTTGGTTACACCGAAGAAGCGGCGCGCGAGAAATTTGGCGAGGTGCGGATTTTTACCTCCGAATTCACGCCCTTGCGCTACACCATTAGCCGCGAAAAAGAACGCGCATTCATGAAGCTCGTCGTGAATCCCAGCGATGATCGCGTGCTGGGCGTTCATATGTGCGGCGAAGACGCAGGAGAAATCCTCCAAGGTTTCGCCGTCGCCCTGCGCGCCGGCGCGACCAAGCGACAATTCGATACCACACTCGGAATTCATCCTTCCGCCGCTGAGGAATTTGTGACGATGCGCGAAGCAAAGCGCTAAGGGTGCTTCTCGCACGGTTGCGAAGATGAATGCGAAAGCCTGCGAAATCTCAACCCATCCAGCGTGGCCCGACTGCCGCAAAATGGCACGTAATAATCGCCTTCTAGCGTTACTTTTAATTTCAGATAGTCGGCGTCTTGGGTGAGGGTGACACAGGTTCCAGGCTCGTACTCCAGACAATACTGGAGTCCAGCCCCGTGCATATTCGCAACCCCATCAAGGTGGCATTCATGTCCTCCTTGCTGATGACTGTGCACGATGATGCGCGCGTTCTCGTTACCAATTTTTTGAATCACCAGGCGATCCGTCGCATGTGGGCCACAGGACGCGCCACCCGCAGAGGTGGTAGCGCAGTGCGATGCCGGCTGCTCGTAAGTACCAGCAAGGCGCTCCAAATCAAGCACCACCGGCGCCGACAAGATCTCCTTGGCCGCCATATCCATCAACAATATTAAAAAAAGCGGTGACATCGAATTCTGAGCGCCGGTTGCTGCAACGACTGTGGCGTAAGCCTTGATTCTAGCCGAGCGCGCGCTCAAAAAGAGAGCCCGAGCCCCACGCGCTCCGCCGCAAATTAGCGATTGTTCACCTGGCCAACGGATTCACTGGTCGCGATACGGCGCGCCACGACATAGCGAAACCGCAAAGTCAGAGTGACGGCTGCAACACAGAGCGCGAGTGCTAGCCCGCACCAAATCCCCTGCGCCTGCCAATTAAAAACCACGCCAAGTAGATATGCTGTCGTGAAGCCAATTCCCCAATAGATGCTGCCGTTGATGAGCATCGGCAC
>JANOVQ010000123.1:0-5908 GCA_031417495.1 Pseudomonadota bacterium
GCCACCGCGCGGGTGCCGTCCGAACAAAGCACTGAGCTTGTCCTGCAATTTGCGCACGATTTCATCGAGATCCGGTGGCCCTTGTTCGTTGCGTCGGCCGCCCCATGGGTCGCGGTTATTGTCGTTCGGTTCGTTCCAACCCATTAATATGTCTCAATTTTGAATGATTTAAAGTTAACCGGCGTTCGATTGTAGGGGGTCATCTAGACCACTTCAACGCGAATTCAACGGGTGTCCTCGGTCGCGGCGACGAGTTGCGACCAGCGTGCGTCGCTGACCGCGACATCCAAGGTCCAACCGCCGTCAACGAGCAGCTCCTCCGCCAGCACTGCGCCGTTTTCGTAGAGTTGCGCCCGCAGGCGGCCTGCCTGTGCAGGTAATTCGATACGCCGCCGTTGCTTGGCCTGCGCCAGGTGCTCGGCAACTGCGTCTTTCAGCAGTTCCATGCCGTGCCCACGCCGCGCGGACACCCACACACGTAGCGGCGAACCCTCGCTCGCCGGCTCCATCCGCGGCACGGGATCTGCGCTCAGATCGATTTTGTTGTAGACCTCGATGACCGGCGTAGAGCCGGCACCGATCCGGGTCAACACGGCCTGAACTTCGGCGCGCCGCATATCGAGATCGTCCGCACTCGCATCTAACACGTGCAGTAATAGAGTCGCCTCCTTGGTTTCGTCCAAGGTGGCCTGAAACGCCGCAATTAACTCGGGCGGAAGATCGCCAATGAAACCCACCGTATCGCTGACCAACACTGGATGCTCACCCGGCACATTCATCCGTCGCAAGGTCGTGTCCAAGGTCGCAAAGAGCTGATCGGCCGCATAAGCCTCGCTGGCCGTGAGTTGGTTGAACAAGGTCGATTTGCCGGCATTCGTGTAACCCACCAGCGCCGCCGTCGAAAGCGCCGCGCGCTTGCGCGCACGAGTGCCCTGCGCGCGTTGCCGCCGTACTTTGTCCAGACGTTCGGCGAGTTGCTTAATGCGTTTGCCGATCAGCCGGCGATCGGTTTCCAGCTGAGTTTCGCCCGGCCCACGCAGACCAATGCCACCGCGCTGACGCTCAAGATGTGTCCAGCCCCGGATCAGGCGCGTCGATAGATGCGTGAGCTGCGCCATCTCAACTTGCAGTTTGCCTTCGAAGGAGCGCGCGCGTTGCGCAAAGATATCGAGGATGACGCCTGTTCGATCAAGCACTCGGCAGCACAGGAGGCGCTCCAAATTGCGTTCCTGAGCGGGCGAAAGACTGCGATCGAACAGCGCGACCTCGGCCCCGGTATGTGTAATCGCCGCTTTGAGCTCTTCGGCTTTGCCGAGCCCAACGAAATATTTCGGGTCGGGGCGAGCACGGCGCGCGGCGATCGTCAGCACTGGTGACACGCCGGCCGAGCAGACTAGTTCGTAAAACTCCGCTGCGTCGCCACGGCGTGCCGGTGGCGCCAGCTCGACATTAACGAGGATTGCGCGCTCACCGCCACGCGGTCGATCAAACAAGCGTCAAAGTCTCGCGCAAAATTCTATTCCTCTTCTTCCGGATCGCCGTCGGCGCGCGGCAATTTCACATTGCGCGCAGGCACCACCGTGGAGATGGCATGTTTGTAGACCATCTGACTCACCGAGTTCTTAAGCAGAATCACAAATTGATCGAAGGATTCGATCTGGCCCTGGAGTTTGATTCCATTCACCAGGTAGATCGAGACTGGAATGCGCTCTTTGCGCAAGGCATTAAGGTAAGGCTCTTGGAGAGATTGTCCCTTGGTCACGCTGGTTCTCCTTGTTCTTAAATTTTGTGCCGTGGACTTTGGAATTGTGAGGTTGAGAATCACCCCTTCCCGTCGCTCTTTGAGGAGTTTCGAACGAGAAGCGGAGGCTCCGGACCGCCGACGCTAAGCGCGCCTGCACGCTAAGTATAATCGACATTCAGCAACTCTGATCGCGCCTATCGCAGGTGCTCAGCAAACGCCTGACTCAAGTTCATGACCAAGCTGCGGTCTTCGCTGTCCCACCACGTCGCGTCGGTCACTGCACGAAACCACGTGTATTGCCGCTTGGCGAGTTGGCGCGTGGCATTCACGGCAGATTCGACCATTTGCTCAAACGAGAGTTCGCCTGAGAGGTACTGCCATACCGCGCGGTAGCCCACTGCGCGCATGGCCGGGGTGTCGGCATCAAGCGCCGGCTGCGCACGCAAGCCCATCACTTCGTTGATCAACCCGCGTTCCAGCATCGCGTGGAAACGCGCCGCCAACCGCGCGTGCAAAGCGCTGCGCTCGCGCGGTGCGATGACCCAATTGAGAATTGCGAAGGGAGCGGCACTCGGTGCAGTCACAGCCAACAACTCCGACATCGGGCGGCCGCTCAGCATGAAAATCTCCAGTGCCCGCAGTACCCGCTGCGGATCATTCGGATGAATCCGCGCCGCGCTGACCGGATCGACCTGCTGCAAGCGTTGATGCATGGCGTGCTCGCCGCGGCCCACGAAAGTCGCCTCCAATTCGCACCGCAGCGCCGGATCCGCGGCGGGCAGCACAGTGAGTCCGTGCTGCAGGGCGCGGAAATACAACCCGGTGCCCCCCACCAACAGCGGCACGCGCCGGCGTGCGCGAATCCCAGCAATTGCCGCCACGGCGTCCTGGCGAAAGCGCGCAGCGGAATAGGGTTCGCTCGGATCACAGATGTCCAGCAAATGATGCCGCACCGCGCGTTGCTGCACGGGGTCAGGTTTGGCGGTCCCAATATCGAGACCGCGATAAACCAACGCCGAGTCGACGCTGACAATTTCCAGAGGAAATTCGCGCGCGAGGGCGAGCGCGCAGGCGGTTTTGCCCGCGCCGGTCGGTCCCATCAGGGCGATCACGGGCCACTCGTGCGTGCGCGTCATGGCGGAAACCCGCGGGGTGGATGACTAAATATTTTCGCGAGCGCGGCGGCATCCAACCTGCGCCGATAGCGGGCTAACGAAAACCCGGCGCGCCAGGCTGGCGCCGTCCAACCTGCGAGCCACTCCGCGCGTGCCGACAGCTCACGCGGTATCCGCAGCGCACGCGCACACGCCTGTGCTGCTGCCGTGTGCGGCGCATCCGTGAAATCAGGCATGCGCAGGAGGCGCTGCACCAGGACTTCGGCCACCAGTTCCGGCAACCTTGCCGGCACGGCGCGTAGCACCCAAGCGGTGGGGCTGATGGCCGCAAATTCAAAACCGAATTCCGCATAGGCGGCGAGCGTTAAGCCAAACCCCGGCCCCGGAGGGGCAGGCACGCGACACGGAAAAACTAAAGGCCGCGTGGTCACCGGCCCGCGCGCGGGGTCGAGCAAGTCTCGGATGAGACCGACCAAGTCATAAATTTCGATTGTGCCACCGAGCTGCACGACTGCCAGAAATTGCCCGCCGATCAGCTCATCCGCTGCGTCCGGACTCTGCGCGATCGCCGGAACATCCGCGACACTGTGCGTCAGTTGTGCGGCCGCCTGTTCAGCCACCCGCATCCCACGTGCGTGAACTTCGGGGGTATACACCAGCGGCCCCGAAGGGACGGCGGAACCAATTTCACGCAATGCCTGGCGCGTGGCGGAATAGAAAAGATCGTGGACCTCACGCAACCGTCGGAAGCGCACTTCGGTTTTGTTCGGGTGAACATTCACGTCCACTTCCTGTGGCTTCATTTCGAGATGCAACGCGAAGGCCGCGTAGCGGCCAGTCGGCAATTCGTCACCAAAGGCGACGCGAATCCCGTGCGCAAGCTGGCGATCGCGAATAAGCCGACCGTTCACCGCGAGGAATTGCAGATCGGATTGGCCGCGCGCAAGCGCGGGGGCGCCCACCCAGCCATAAAGCCGCAGGTCAGGCGTGGTGATTTCGACGAACCGCGCTTCGCGCGCAAATTCGGCACCGAAAACCGCGCGCCAGCGCTGCGCATTTGAGCGCTCATCCTTGGCGGCTGGTGCGTACCATTGGCGGCGCTCCGCGTAGTTCACCGTGATCCCCACCCCTGGCACACAGAACGCGAGCCCGCGCACCAGTTGTTGGATCGCTAGAAATTCAGTGGTTTCGCGCCGCAGGAACTGACGTCGGGCGGGCACAGTCGCGAACAAATCGCGCACCGTAATTGTGGTACCCACGGTGCGACTTGCCGGCATGGTGGCGGGCGCCCGGCCAGGTTGCGAGTTTAGGGTCCAGGCATGCGCTGCAGTCGCCACGCGCGAAGTGAGCGTGATTTCGGCGACCGCGCTGATACTCGCTAGCGCCTCGCCACGAAATCCCAAGGAGACAATCCCCTCCAGATCGGAAGCTTGCGAAATTTTGCTGGTGCAGTGCCGTTGGATGGCCAGTCCCAGTTGATCCGCGGCAATCCCTTGGCCATCGTCTTCAATCACGATGGATTCGATACCGCCTCCGCGCAAATTCAGACGGATCGCGCTCGCGCCGGCATCTAAGCTGTTTTCGATCAGTTCTTTGACAATCGACGCCGGCCGCTCGACGACTTCGCCAGCTGCGATCTGGTTGATTAGATGATCGGGAAGGGGCCGAATTGAGCGGAATGGCGACTGCATGTCACGTAGTCTAGCCCGCTTTTAATACGGGACTGCCACGTCGCCTGCGGCGCTTCGCAACGACGGGTGCTGGACGCGCAGCGCACTCTCTTAGTACTCACGAGATCGAGTTAGGGAATGCGCAGCACCTCGCCCAGGCGCACGGTCTGTTCACGCCGATTATTGGCGGCCAGAATTTGTTGTGTGCTCACTTCATAGCGCTGCGCGATTCCGGTCAAAGTATCTCCCTGGGTGACCATGTGTCGTCGCCCCTGCGCATAGCGCTGTCCGGGCAGTGGCTGGCTATGGAAATAGGCTTTCACGCCGTCGCGGATCGCGCCGGCCAAGTTGCGGCGAAATTTCTCATCGCGCAGCTGTTGTTCTTCGGCGGGATTGGAAATAAATGCGGTTTCAACCAGCAATGAGGGAATATCCGGCGACTTCAGCACCATAAAGCCCGCGGCTTGCACCTGCGTTCGATGGACTGCACCCACTCTACGGAGCGCCCCAAGCACATTTTCCGCGACATCGATACTGGCTTCGAGCGAGGCGGTCTGCGAGAGATCGAGTAACACGGAGCGCACCTGATGATCTTTGTCGTCGAGCGTCACACCGCCAACCAGATCGGCGGCGTTTTCGCGTTCCGCCAGCCAGCGTCCCGCTTCACTGGTGGCACCGCCATGCGAAAGCACGTAAACCGACGAGCCACGCACTCGCCGGTTCTGAAAGGCATCGGCATGCACCGATACAAACAGGTCGGCGCGGTGTTTGCGCGCGCGCACCATGCGATCGCGCAGATCGACGTAGTAGTCGCCGTCGCGGGTTAACACCGCGCGCATGTCCGGCTCCTGATTGATCAAGCTCGCGAGTTCGCGGGCGACCGCGAGGACCACATTTTTTTCATACGTCCCGCGCGGCCCTATCGCGCCCACATCTTCGCCGCCGTGGCCGGCGTCGATCGCGATCACATACTTACCGGTGACGGGGAGCGTCTGTGGCGATGCCGGCGCGCCAGTGGCACCGGTTGTCGGCGCCGGCAACGGCGGGGGGATCGCGGCGACCGCAGTTGGCAACTCGGCGGCGGTTTCCAATAAATCGATGACCAGCCGGTGACCGTAGGGTGCGTGGGGAGGCAACAAGGCCTTGCGCAACTTAAGCCCATGCACGAGATCCAGGACTAAGCGCAGATCCTGACCGTTATTCCGCGTGCCTTGGCGTAAACCCAGGATCCGGCCCTTAACCTGGGCGGGTAAAACCAACGACCCGGTCACCTTGGTCCGCACAAGATCAATCACCACGCGGTCCGGCTTGGTGATCGTGAACGCATCGAACACAGTGGCGGCGGATAAATCCAAGACCAGGCGCGTCCGGTCCGGTGC
>JANOVQ010000124.1:0-25806 GCA_031417495.1 Pseudomonadota bacterium
GCATTCGTGCTGGGCGGTGCGGGCTCGGTGTTTGCCATCGTGCCGCTGATCAAGCGACGCCTGACGGGACAGATTGCGGGCATGGCGGGCGCTTATGGCAATGTCGGCAGCGTGGTGTTTCTGACTGTGCTGTCATTCGTGTCGCCGGCGGTTTTTTTCAGCGTGATCGCGGTGAGTGCTGTGCTCTGCGTTGGGGTGGTGGCCTGTCTCGACGAGCCGCGCGGATCGATGGCGGAAATTCTGCCTGATGGCACGGTGCAGATGATCGAGGTGGGCTAGTGGAGGAGCGGTCGGAAGAGGAGACTGGCCGGAGCGTGCCTCCCGCGCAAGCGAGCCATGGATGGCATTAGCGCAGCGCGGGCGGCAACGGAGCATTTCAGGGATGAAATGCGCAGTGGCAGCGTAGGCCAGTCTCCTCTTCCGACCGTGCACAGCAGTGGACCGTATTTCCGCGCCGCCAGTAGGATCTTACAATCTCTTCTTCTATGTCCTCTAAACTCGAAATCAGTCTCGGCCACTACTCCACCAAGGGCGTGAAAAATCGCAACGAAGATCGCCACGGCGCGCGCCTGACCGGCGATCGGCTCCTCCGCACCAAGGGCATCGCGGCCGTGATCGCCGATGGCGTAAGCGCGAGCGAGCGCGGCGAGGAGGCGGCGGCGGCCTGCGTCAACGGTTTTCTGAGCGATTATTTCAGCACGCCCGATTCCTGGTCGGTGCAAAAATCCGTCGAACAGGTGTTGAACGCATTGAATGCGTGGCTCTACACCCAGGGCCAGGGGCTGCGCGATGCGCATCGCGGGCTCATTAGTACCTTGAGTGCGCTGGTGATCAAATCCACCACCGTGCATCTGTTTCATATCGGTGACAGTCGCATTTATCGCCTGCGGCAGACCACATTGGAACCGCTGACCACCGATCACAAAACCTGGCTGGCCGGCGATCGCAGCTGCTTGAGTCGCGCAATGGGCGCCGATCTGCGGCTGGAGATCGACTATCGTCGCCAGACTCTCGAAGCGAACGATGTGTTCGTGTTTACCACCGATGGCGTGCATGAGTATGTCAAAGATCACGATATCCGCCGGATTCTGCGCGAAGAGGCCGTGAATCTCGACAAAGCTGCTGAACTCATTTGCCGTGCAGCGCTCGCCAATGGCAGCCAGGACAATGTGACCTGCCAAATTCTGCGAGTCGATGCGTTACCTGCGCAGCAGGCCGAAGAAATCTTTCAGCAGCTCACCGAATTACCGTTCCCGCCCCCGCTCCAGCCAGGCATGGTGCTCGAAGGGTATCGGGTGGTCCGTGAGCTGCATGCCAGCAAACAAACGCAGCTCTATCTCGCGGAGGATTTGCTGAGCGGAATCCAGGTGGTGCTCAAAACGCCCTCGGTGACCTACGAAGACGATCCGGCCTATCTCGAACAATTCATTCTCGAAGAATGGGTGGGGCGTCGCCTCGACCACCCCAATGTGATGCGCGTGCTGATCCCCGCCAAGCCGCGGCGTTACCTCTACTGCGTGGCTGAATACATTGAAGGGCGCACCTTGCGCCAATGGCTGCGCGACAATCCGCGCGCTGATCTGGAAATCACCCGCCAGATCATCGAACAGATTGCGAAGGGTCTGCGCGCTTTTCATCGTCTAGAGATGGCGCATCGCGATCTGAAGCCCGAGAACATTCTTTTCACGACCAACGGCACCGTCAAGATCATCGATTTCGGTTCCACCCGGGTGGCAGGGATCGCCGAGATCGCGGCGCCCTTCGCGCGAGCCAATCTGGTCGGTACGCGCAATTACATCGCGCCCGAACATCTGTTAGAGCAACCCGGCGACCAACGTTCGGACATCTACGCCCTGGGCATCATTGCCTACGAGATGTTGACTGGCCATCTGCCCTTTGGCGAAATGCCCGAGCAATGGCTGCGGCGACAACATCCGCCCGCCATCACCGCCTACATTCCAGCCACCACGCATACGGTGTCCCTACCACGGTGGGTCGATGGGGCTTTGCGCAAAGCCGTCCATCCGGATCCGCTCCATCGATATCAGGAAGTATCGGAGTTCGTCTACGATCTGCGCCATCCGAAGTCAGGGCTCACCGCCGAACACCGGCTGCCGCTCCTCGAACGCAATCCTGTGTTCTTCTGGAAGCTCGTGGCGGTGTGCCTGGTGCTGTGTAATGCGGTGCTGATCTATCTCCTGAGGCGTTGAGCACGGCGCACTGGTGAAGTGCGGCAAGTTTCCTGCGCGCACCTCGCGAGTGCGACAGTAGAGGCCAGGGCTCTGCGCGCCAATTTTTAGCCGCAACTTCAGCGCTTTTCGAATTTGGCACCGATTCTGCATTGCTCATCGCATGCGCAGACCAAAACTGATCGTGATTGGCAACGGAATGGTGGGGCAGAAGTTCCTCGAAGCGCTAACCTTGCTTGATGGATCCTCGTTCGACATCCGCGTGTTCTGCGAAGAACCACGCCCCGCCTATGACCGCGTGCATCTTTCGGAGTTTTTCTCCGGCAAAAGTGCGGCGGAGCTCTCCTTGGTGCCGCTCGATTTTTTCGCGCAACACAGCATCGCGCTACACCTCCAGGAAGGCGTCAAGCGTATTGATCGCGAGCAGCGCCAGGTCGTCGCGGGAAACGGCCAAACCTTTGCTTACGATCACCTGATTATCGCCACCGGCTCGTCTCCTTTCGTGCCACCTGTGCCCGGGCACACGCGCGAACAATGCTTCGTCTACCGCACGCTTGAGGATCTCGAAGCGATTGCAGCGGCGCGTAAAGAGGCTAACGTCGGTGTCGTCGTCGGCGGTGGACTGCTTGGATTAGAAGCCGCCAACGCGCTGAGGGAACTCGGACTCGAAACCCATGTGGTGGAATTCGCGCCGCGCCTGATGGCTATCCAAGTGGATGAAGCAGGCGGCGCGCTGCTTCGTCGCAAGATTGAAGCGCTCGGCGTGAGAGTCCACACCGGTAAACACACGCTCGACATCACGACTGGCGATTACCATCGGCATCGCCTGAATTTTGCCGACGGCGGCGCGTTGGAGACCGACCTCATCGTGTTCTCCGCCGGCATTCGCCCGCGTGATGAGCTGGCCCGCGCGTGCGGACTTGAGGTTGGCGAGCGCGGCGGCATTTGTATTAACAGCCATTGCCAGACTTCTGACCCCGCGATCTATGCGATCGGCGAATGCGCGGTGTGGAACAACCAGATTTTCGGCTTGGTGGCACCCGGCTATCAGATGGCGCAGGTCGCTGTTCAGCATCTCACAGGGAATGACCTAGCGTTCGCCGGTGCGGACATGAGCACCAAGTTGAAGTTGCTCGGTATCGATGTCGCGAGCATCGGCGATGCACATACTCGCACGGCTGGTGCGCGAGCCTACGCCTTTATCGATGAGGTGAACGGGGTCTACAAAAAAATTGTCGTCAACGGCGCGGGCACCAGACTGCTCGGCAGTGTGCTCATCGGTGACGCCAACGACTACGGGACCTTGCTGCAGTACACGCTCAATGAAATCACTCTCCCCAGCTATCCCGAAGATCTCATTCTGCCGCAACGCGAGGGCGGGCTGCGGAGCGGCTTGGGCGTCGATGCCCTGCCCGACGCCGCGCAGATCTGCTCCTGCAACAATGTCAGCAAGGGCGATTTAGTCAACGCCATCGCGGGCGGCTGTCGCGTGCTGGGCGATCTCAAAAAACACACCTTGGCGGGTACCAGCTGTGGTGGCTGCGGGGTGTTGGTCGGACAGATTCTGAACAAGGAACTTGCGAAGTGCGGCATCGCCGTTAACCGCGATTTGTGTGAACACTTTGCGTATACGCGCCAGGATCTCTATTTAATTGTGCGCGCCGAAAAGCTCACGACGTTCGAGGAGCTCATCGCGCGCCACGG
The DNA here is from genome assembly GCA_031417495.1 of Pseudomonadota bacterium. Lineage (GTDB taxonomy): Bacteria > Pseudomonadota > Gammaproteobacteria > CAIKBL01. Next base: position 3,894 of record JANOVQ010000124.1, read on the forward strand.
CAGCGGTCGGGGTTGCGATATCTGTAAGCCGACGATCGCCTCCATTCTCGCCTCGTGTTGGAATGAATTCGTGCTGCAGAAGCCCCACGCGCAGCTGCAGGATACCAATGATCATTTTCTCGCCAACATGCAAAAGGACGGCACGTATTCGATCGTGCCGCGCATTGCGGGCGGCGAGATTACGCCCGAGAAGCTGATCGTGTTGGGCGAGGTGGCCAAGGAATTCGGTCTCTACACCAAGATCACCGGTGGTCAGCGCATCGATTTGTTTGGGGCGCGGGTCGCGCAACTGCCGGTCATTTGGCAACGCTTAGTGGACGCAGGCTTTGAATCCGGACACGCCTACGCCAAGGCACTGCGCACGGTAAAATCTTGCGTCGGCAGCGCCTGGTGCCGCTATGGCGTGCAGGACAGCGTCAGCATGGCCATCCGCTTGGAGGATCGCTACAAGGGCCTGCGCGCGCCGCATAAACTCAAGATGGCGGTCTCGGGTTGTACGCGCGAATGTGCTGAGGCACAGAGCAAGGACGTCGGCGTGATTGCTACCGAGAAAGGTTGGAATCTCTACGTGTGTGGTAATGGCGGCATGAAACCGCGCCATGCCGATCTCTTCGCCTCTGATCTCGATGATGAAACGCTCATTCGCTACATTGATCGCTTCTTCATGTTCTACATCCGCACGGCCGATCGCCTGCAACGCACAGCGCCCTGGCTGGATAACCTGGAAGGTGGCCTCGATTATCTCAAACAGGTGATCATTGAGGACAAACTGGGGATCTGCGCGGAACTCGAGCGTGAGATGGCACAGGTGGTCGATACCTACGAATGCGAATGGAAGAAGACCGTGGAAGATCCCGCGCGTGTTGCGCAGTTTCGTCACTTCGTCAATAGCGATGGCCAGGATAGCAATGTCGTTTTCGTGCGCGAGCGCACGCAGATTCGGCCCGCCACGGTGCACGAAAAACAGCACCTGGTGCGCTCTGCGTGAAGGCGGCGCAAATGCGGGCGGTCGCTTTGGCGGCAGGCGAATCCTGGCAGGACGTGTGCCCGGCAAGCGCGCTAATCGAGAATGGCGGCATTTGCGCGCTGATCAGGGCGCGCCAGATCGCAATCTTTCAGTTAGGGTCCGCCCGCGAAATTTTTGCGATCGATAACTACGACCCGTTCAGCCACGCCGCTGTGTTGTCGCGCGGCGTGGTGGGCGATTTGCGAGGTCAGCCAGTCGTCGCCTCGCCCATTTACAAACACCATTTCAATCTCGAAACGGGGCATTGCCTGGAAGATCCCGCAGTGAAAGTGGCCACTTATCCGGTGCGCGTCACCAACGACATCTTGCAGGTGATGGTTGCTGAACGGGATCTGCAGAGGGATTAAGCATGCTGTTCGGACGTCACCAAAAGAATCCCATTAAAATTGCCGACAAGGGCGTGGTGGACTGGAAGTACACCACCTGCGGCTATTGCTCGACGGGTTGCTCGATTGAAGTGGGCCTGAACACTGCCGGCCGCGCGGTGGCCGCGCGCGGCGTCGGCGATGCCTCAGTGAATCAGGGCAAGCTCTGCATCAAAGGCATCTTCGAGCACGAGCTCTTCAATTCTGCCAATCGCGGCCAGCGGCCGCTGTTACGCGAACGCGCGATCGAGGCCTATCGCGAGGTGAGTTGGGATGCCGCGCTCGATTTCACGGCGGCGGAGTTCCAACGCGTACAGGCGCAGTACGGCCGTGACAGTGTGGCCATCGTCTCGACTGGCCAAATCCTGACTGAGGAGTTCTATACCCTCGGCAAGCTCACCCGCGGCGTCATCGGCACAAACAATTACGACGGCAACACCACCCTGTGTATGGCCTCGGCGGTCTCCGGTTACAAACGCTCCTTCGGCTCCGACGGCCCGCCCGGTTGCTACGACGATTTCAGCCACACCGAATGTTTGCTGGCCTTTGGATCCAATCTGCCGGAGCAGCACCCGATCATCTATTGGCGGTTGAAGATGGCGCTCGAGGAGCGCAAGTTTCCCGTCATCGTGGTCGATCCGCGGGTCACGATGTTTGCGCAGATGGCGGATATTCATCTGCCGATTACGCCGGGGACCGATCTGGTGCTGCTCAACAGTCTGGCCCATGTGATCTTGCAGGAAGGTCTACAGGATCACGCCTATATCGAGGCCCATACCACTGGCTTCGAGGAGTTCTCTCAGTTGGTCGCGCAATACGATCCGGTGACGGCAGCAGGCATTTGCGGAATTGACGAGGACACCATCCGCCATGTGGCGCGGGTGTACGCCAGGGCTGGTCAGGCGATGTCGATTTGGACCATGGGGATCAACCAAAGCACGCACGGTTCGGACGGCGTGGTTGCGATCAACAGCCTCAACCTTATCACCGGCAATATCGGCAAGCCCGGCGGGACCAGTCTCTCGATCACGGGCCAATGCAATGCGATGGGGACTCGCGAGTGGTCGTCCTGCTCGGGTTTACCAGGCTATCGCGCGCTAGAGAAGACCAAGGACCGGGAAGAAGTTGCGCGCTTCTGGGGCATTGATGAAGATTTTTTCCCGGCCAAGCGCGGGCTTTTCATGACCGATATTTTTCCCGCCATCGAGACCGGTCAGATTAAGGCGTTATGGCTGGTTGCGACCAACCCGATGACCTCGATGCCCAACACACCACGTATCCGAAAATCCCTGCAGAAACTCGAATTCCTGGTGGTGCAGGACGCGTATTCGGATGTGGAGACCACGCGTTACGCGCATGTCTATCTACCGGCGGCGCTGTGGGGCGAAAAAGAAGGGGTGTTCACCAACACCGAGCGGCGCGTGAACCTGGTGCGCAAGGTGATGGAGCCGCATGGCGAGTGCAAACCGGATCTGTGGATTTTCAACCAACTCGCGAAGCGCTTCGCGCGCGGACAGCAAATTCGTTTTCCCGACACGCCGGCGGAAGTGTTCGACGAGATGCGCGAACTCTCGAAGGGCCGCATGCTGAATTATTCCGGCATGACGCACGACAAGATCGAAGCGCAGCGCGGGATCCAATGGCCGTGTCCCGAAGGCGCCGCCGCGGGGTCGCCCCGGATCTACACCGATGGCGTGTTTCAATACCCGGATGGCAAGGCGAAATTGATCCCGCTACCGTTTATCGACAACAACGAGCGGCCGGATGAGGACTATCCGTTCTGGTTGAACAGCGGCCGCGTGGTCGAGCATTTCCACACCCGGACCCGCACCGGCAAGCTCGGTAATGTCAATAAATTCAGCCCGACTCCGTACATGGAAATGAATCCCGATGCGGCGAAGCGGCTCGGCATTGGTCACATGACCTATGCCCGCCTGATGTCGCGGCGCGGCGATGCAGTGGTACTCGTGCAGCTCACGCAGCGGGTGCCGCCGAATATGGTGTTCATCCCGTTTCACTTTCATGAGTGTGTGAACCGTTTATCGCTCGGACTGCTCGATCCACATTCGCGCCAGCCCGCCTACAAGCAGTGTGCAGTGAAGATCGAAGCCGCAGTCGATCAAGCTGCGGCCGCTGCCGCCAATGTCGCCGCGCGCAACTTCTAAAGGAGAAGAGCGTCCCATGTTCACCGTACGTTTCGATGAAGGCGGCATCAAATACCTGCCTAATGCTGGGGGCGAGCCCGCGCTCAGTCCAGATCCCGCGTTCAAAACGCGCACCAACGAACCGGCGTATGCCCGCCTGCCGTCGTCGAATGGCCCGGCAGTTAATCAGTGGGGTAAGCAGATTGCGCTCGTCGCGGGCAATGATGTGTTGGCTGGCAAGAGCCTGCAGATCAACCATAGCGGCGCGATCAGCGAGAATCCAGATCGTTACCGGCAGCACGGCTTTCATTTCACGGCTGATAATTGCATCGGCTGTCACGCCTGCGAAGCCGCCTGCAGCGAGAAGAACGATCTGCCGGCGCACATCAGCTTTCGCTCGGTGGGCTATGTAGAAGGCGGCACCTTCCCGGATTTTCAGCGCCTCAATATTTCGATGGCGTGTAATCACTGCGACGATCCGGTGTGCCTCAAGGGCTGTCCCACTCGCGCCTATACCAAGTTCGCTGAATACGGCGCCGTCCTGCAGGACCCGGATATCTGTTTCGGCTGTGGTTATTGCACCTGGGTGTGTCCGTACAACGCGCCGCAGCTCGATCAGGAGAAGGGCGAAGTCTCGAAATGCAACATGTGCGTTGATCGGCTTGAGGTCGGCTTAAAGCCAGCCTGCGTTTCCGCGTGCCTGGCGGGCGCGCTCGATTTCGGGGTAATCGAGACCCTGCCGGCGAAGCGCGAGCAGACCAAATTGTCGATTCCAGGATTTCCCGATCCCGCGATTACCCATCCCAACATTCGCTTTCAACAAACCCGCGAGCTGCCGCGCGAGATGCGCCGCACCGATACCATGCCGCTGGTCTATCGGCAAAAAGATCGCAGCGATCTCAATGAAAGCCAGTATCAGTCTGCGGTCGCGGATAAGTCCGGGGCGGCCCGTCTGTGGAACCTCCGCAAGCTGCACTCGCGCGAAGATCCCCTGGTCTTGTTCACCCTGATTTCGCAAATCGTGGTGGGTGCGTTTCTGACGTTGTTCCTCGGCCCGAAGTTGGGTCTCGCGAGTTTGGCCCCAGCGGCGCATCCGCTGGCGCACGCCGGGTTGCTCTTCGCACTGCTTGGCCTGGAAACCTTGGCGCTGGGGATTTCCACCATGCACCTGGGCAAACCGCAGCGCTTTTATCGCGCGTTCTATAACCTGCGCTATTCGCCGGTGAGTCGGGAAGTGGCCGGGATCGCCGTGTTCTACAACGCGCTGGGACTCTACAGCCTGTTGCTGGCCTTCGGCAGTTGGGTACCGTGGGTGCCGCCAGCGATGCTGCTCAGCGTGCAGTCGTTCGCGGGTTGGCTGGCGGTGGTCGCGGGGCCGGTCGCCCTGTTCGCGATGTACCGCATTTATCGTATCAAGGCGCGACCCTTCTGGGATCACTGGCAGGTCGCGAGTTCGTTCTACGGTTCGATGCTGACCTTGGGTCCGCTCGCCGTCGCCCTGGTCTACGCCGCGGTCCTGCTGGCCCACGGGCAAACCTACGCCCATTTGCTGGCGGGACTGGCAGTGCCGATGGCGCTGGGTCTGGTGCTCGAAGGCCTGGGGCTGATCGTTCACGCACGGGATCTCGGCCGGCGCGGCGGCGAGGCAGCCGCGTCACACCAGGAGCAATGCACCACGTTCGGCAAAACTTACCTGCTGCGTAATGTGGGTGTCGCGCTCGGCGTGGTGCTGGTGGCGAGCCTGGGCGTGGTTCAAGTCGAGGGCGCTGGGGGCTATCTGGCCTGGCTGGCGGCAGCTGCGATCCTCTTAAGCACGGCCGTGATCGGTCGCGCGTTGTTCTATGCGCTGGTCATTCCCACCACTATGCCCGGCGCGTTCTTCTGGCGGAATAAAGGTTTCGAGGAACATGCGCGCGCCAGCGGGCTCGCTCGCGTGGTGCAGGCTGGGATTTTACCTGACGCGCATTGAGAGTTAACCCACAACAGCCGTTTCCAGGTTGCGGGTTAACGCAGCCGGCCTGTGCCACTTCGAGCGCGCTTTGCACTTAACGATTAAGCTGGGAGCATTATCACGCACAGTATGTGGCGCAAACCGGAGGGTGGAAAATCAAGAAGATTAATCTCACGCGGCTGCCGGCAGAGCGGATTTGGCGCCGATGATTTTTTCCGAGTTGCCGCTGCCAATTGCGCTCCAGCGCGCGCTGGCCGAGGTGCATTACGTTGAGATGACGCCGGTGCAGGCGGCGAGTCTGCCGGCGATTCTTGCCGGTCGGGATGTGACGGCACAGGCGATGACGGGTAGCGGCTAGACGGCGGTGTTCGCGCTCGGGCTGTTGTGCACGCTGGATGCCACGCGCGCGCAGTTGCAGGGACTGGTGTTATGCCCAACGCGCGAACTGGCGGATCAGGTCAGTCGCGAGATTCGTCGCCTGGCGTGCTTTATCCCGAATGTCAAAGTGCTGACCTTGTGCGGTGGGGTCCCGGTGCGCATCCATCTGACCTCGCTCGCGCATGCCCCGCATCTGGTGGTGGGAACACCCGGGCGCATTCTGGATCTCCTTGAGCAGAAGGCATTGTCGCTCGCGACCCTGCAGACACTGGTGTTGGATGAAGCTGATCGCATGCTGGACATGGGCTTTGCCGATGACCTCAGCAAAATTATCGAAGGTGCACCCAAGGTTCGGCAGACCCTGCTCTTCTCGGCGACGATGCCTGCCCCGATTCGTACGCTCAGCCGGCGCTATCAACAGCAGCCGCAGGAGGTGACGCTCACAAGTGATGCGGCGGAGACCTTGATCGAGCAAATCTTTTTTGAAGTCGCGGCAGATCACAAACCGGCCGTACTGGCCAGTCTGCTTGCTGAGCGGCGGCCGGACTCTGTGCTGGTCTTTTGCAATACGCGCGATGGCGTACGCGCGCTCACCGAAGCCCTGGGCCACAGCGGTTTCTCCGCGCTCGCCTTGCATGGCGAATTGGAGCAACGCGAACGCGAAGAGATGCTGGTGCGCTTCGCCAATCGCAGTTGCAATGTGTTGATCGCCACCGATGTCGCTGCGCGCGGGCTCGATATCAAAGAATTAGCGATGGTGATTAACTTTGATCTTGCCAACGATCCCGACACCCACCTGCATCGCATCGGGCGCACGGGGCGCGCCGGCCATCAGGGGATCGCGCTCAGCCTGTGTACGCCTTATGAAACCTTGCGCGCCGAGCAGTTGATGGTGCCACCCGCCCCAGCGATTAACTGGCGGAAGGTGTCGGCAGTGCCCGGCGATAATCAGCGCTGGCTCGCACCATTTGTCACCCTGCTGGTGGATGCCGGTCGTCAGGACAAGCTACGCCCGGGGGATTTATTGGGCGCACTCACTGGCGAGGCAGGCGTGCCCGGCGACGCGATCGGCAAAATCGATGTCTTCGCCACTCGAACCTATGTCGCGGTTACCCGCGAATGGGCTGCGCGGGCGGTGGCGGGCTTGCGCACCGGCAAGATCAAAGGACGCAAATTTCGCTTGCGGCAGCTTCTCTAGCGCATGCCCTTCACCACGCTCGGCTTAGCGGAACCACTGCTGCGCGCGATTCGCGAGCGGCACTATCTCGTGCCCACGCCAATTCAGCGGGAGGTGATTCCCCTCGCGCTGCACGGGCGCGACATTCGCGCCTGCGCGCAGACCGGCTCCGGCAAGACGGCGGCTTTTGCGTGGCCAATCTTGCAACAACTCCTGCACGCACGGCGGGCGACGCCACGCCCCACAGCCGCGCTGATCGTCGTGCCAACCCGTGAACTCGCGCAGCAGGTCGCCGACGCTTTTCGCGCCTATGCGATCTATCTGCCAGACGCGCTCAAGATCGCCGCAGTGTTCGGTGGCGTGTCGATCAATCCGCAGATGATGGCCTTACGTGGCGGCGCGGAGGTGGTGGTGGCAACGCCGGGTCGCTTATTGGATCTGGTCGAACAGCATGCCTTGCATCTGGACGCAGTCGCGACGCTCGTCCTCGATGAGGCGGACAAGCTCTTAGAACTGGGCTTTGCGGAGGAACTTGCGCGGGTGCTGGCACTGCTCCCTAGGTCGCGCCAGACTTTGCTCTTCTCTGCGACGTATCCGCCTGCCGTGCAAGTGCTGGCAGCCCAACTGTTACGGGAACCCGCTGCGATCGAAATCGCAGCAAGCGCGGCCACGACGCCTGCGATCGCACAGCGCGCGATTACGGTGGATACCGCGCGCCGTACCGCGCTATTGCGGCAGCTCATCCTGGAGCAGGCGTGGTCGCGAGTTTTGGTCTTTGTCGCCACCAAGTATGCCACCGAGCATGTGGCCGAAAAGTTGCGGCGCGCCGGCATTAATGCCGCCTGTTTCCACGGCGAACTCAGTCAGGGTGCCCGCACGCAAACCTTGGCGGATTTCAAAGCCGCAAAGTTAAGGGTGGTGGTGGCGACCGATGTGGCCGCGCGCGGCATCGACATTGCACAACTCCCCGCGGTAGTGAATTACGATTTGCCTCGTTCAGCCTTCGACTATGTCCATCGCATTGGCCGTACCGGCCGGGCCGGGGAAGCCGGGGTCGCGGTGAGCTTTGTGAGTGCGGCCGGCGAAGCGCATTTTCGTCTGATCGAAAAGCGTAATCAGCTCGTGCTACCGCGCGAAATCATTCCCGGCTTCGAACCGCAGGACAGTCCGCCGCCGGTGCCGAACACCGCAGAGCTGCCGGGGTCAGGCGGGCTTAAAGGTCGGCGTAAGAGTAAAAAGGACAAATTGCGCGAAGCTGGGTTGAAGCCGCCTGCCGCCAAGCCGGTGTGGGCAAAATATGCGCCTAAGCCGGATCCAGTGGAGCGCTGAGGCGTAGCGCCAGCCTCCCTCAGCCCGTCGCTACGCTCCTCGCAACCACAAACTGACGGAGCGTGGCACCGATTACCCTCGAACTCCGCGCCAGACACGGCTATCATGGCGCACTGCCGCATTTTGCTTGGTCCGTTCAACCACTTGCTCGTTTTGGAATTCACCCGTGCTGTGTACCGCCAATGTCACCATTCAATTTGGTGCTAAACCTCTGTTCGAAAACGTTTCTGTCAAATTTGGCCAGGGCAATCGTTTTGGCCTGATTGGCGCCAATGGCTGCGGCAAATCCACCTTGATGAAAATTCTCGGCGGCGAACTCAAGCCCAGCGCCGGCAATGTCTCGCTGGATCCCAACGAGCGCCTCGGCAAATTGCGCCAGGATCAATTCGCGTTTGAGGAATGCACGGTCCTGGACACGGTCATCATGGGCCACGAGGCGCTGTGGCAGGTGAAGGAGGCGCGTGATCGACTTTATGCGCTCGCCACCATGAGCGAAGCGGAAGGGATGCAGGTAGCGGAATTGGAAGTGCGCTTCGCGGAGCTCGACGGCTATACCTGTGAGGCTCGCGCCGGCGAATTGTTGATGGGCGTCGGCATTCCGATTGAACAACACGCCGGACCGATGAGCCAGGTCGCCCCGGGCTGGAAACTCCGCGTGCTGTTGGCGCAGGCCTTGTTCGGCGATCCCGACATCCTGCTGCTCGACGAGCCGACCAATAACCTCGACATCAACGCGATTCGCTGGCTCGAAGAAATGCTCAATCAGCGTGAGTGCACGATGGTCATCGTCTCGCATGATCGCCATTTTCTGAACAGCGTATGCACCCATATGGCCGATCTGGATTACGGCGAACTGCGGCTGTATCCGGGCAATTACGACGATTACATGACCGCTTCCACCGAAGTGCGCGAGCGGATGCTGAACAACAACGCGAAAAAACTCACGCAGATTGAAGATCTCAAGCATTTCGTGAGTCGCTTCTCGGCCAACGCTTCCAAGGCGAAGCAAGCCACCTCGCGCGCGCGCCAGATCGAGAAAATCAAACTCGAAGACGTGAAGCCCTCCAGTCGCGTGAATCCGTATATTCGCTTCGACCAGGACAAAAAACTGCACCGCCTGGCACTGGAGGTCGATCATCTCGCGAAGGGCTTCGATGGTCAGACCCTGTTCAAGAATCTGAATTTTATGATCGCGGTAGGTGAACGAGTCGCCATCATCGGGCCCAACGGGATTGGCAAGACTACCTTGCTCAATTGTCTGGAAGGCAGTGTGGTGCCGGATCGCGGCGGCGTGAAATGGTCGGAGAATACCAGTCTCGGTTATGTGCGCCAGAACCGCAGCAACGATTTCGAAAGCGATCTGAATCTTTTCGAATGGATGAACCAGTGGCGCCAGAAAAACGATGATGACCAGGGCATTCGGGCCGTGCTGGGTCGCCTGTTGTTTTCCAAGGACGACAGTCTCAAATCCGTCAAAGTGATTTCGGGCGGTGAAGAAGCGCGCATGCTGTTCGGCAAGGTCATGCTGAGCAAACCGAATATTCTGCTCCTCGACGAACCCACCAATCACTTGGATATGGAATCGATTGAGTCGTTGAATCTGGCGTTGGAAAACTATCCCGGCACCTTGCTTTTCGTCAGTCATGATCGCGAGTTTGTGTCGTCACTCGCCACCCGAGTGATCGAGATGACCCCCAGCGGGATCGTGGACTTCCGTGGCACGTACGATGAATACCTGCAATCGCGGGGCCTGGAAAAGGCCGCCCCACGGCGGGTGCCCGCGAAGGGTTAGGAGCGACGCTTGCGCAGGCGGCTCTTATGAGAGGATGATTGCGCAATGCGGAAATTGCGCCTGATAACGAGCCTGCTGCTGATGATCGCACTCCCCGTGTCGGGGTTTGCTGGACTGTACCGGTGCCACCACCATACGGGCGAACGAGACCAGACCACTGCCGCGCATCAGCATCACGCGAATATCCCGCTGGCGGGCACTTCCCACGAAACTCAATCATCGGCGCAGCACGCAGACTGCGACCACGCCACGACTCAGTCCGGTGACAAACCGGACCGTCCGGGGTGCCAGTGCGTCGGGCTTTGTGCGCTGGCCTGCGCTGGTGCGAGCGCGATGCCGGCGACTTTGCAAGCCGTTTTCGATTACGTCCCTGTTTCTTCGAGTCCCGTCACGAACGCGCAATTCAGTGCGCCAGACGTGCGTCTCGAGACGCCCTACCGACCTCCCATCCCGGCCTGATCGCCACCGTCTGCACCGATCGCGGGCGCTGCTTGCGGATGCACGCAAAGTGACCAGCTGATCCTGCGATGTCCTAAGCGCCGCCACGAGGGCGTCTTAGCGTGCTTGCAGCTTGCGCTCGTCAATCCTGTTTCCATGCACAGTGGGAGAGTCATGTGGCACTCGATCAATTAATCTTTCGCAGCCTTATTACGTTGCTCGCAGCAACGCTGGTAGGCTGCGCCGCGCTGCCCGCCGACCGCGGTGTTGCCGATCTCAATGCGCTAGTCACAGCACGCGGAGGTCCCGCGCTGCCCGCCGCCGACGCGGCACAAAACGCCTGGATCCACGAACTATTGCAGCAGCCGCTGGCCGTAGACGACGCGGTGCGGATCGCGCTGAGCAACAATCCGCGAATTCGCGGCGAATACGCGCGACTCGGGATCGCGAGCGCGGACGTCTACGACGCCGGTCGCCTCTCGAACCCGCGCTTCTCGGCCTCCGTCCTGAACTCAAGTGCCACCGGGGCAGCGGATCAAGTCACCTTCGGACTCGCCCAGAGCTTTAGCGATCTGTTGCTGCTGCGCGCGCGCAGCCGGCTCGCGAGCGGAGAATTTGCCCGCGCGAAGCAACAGACGGCGCAGGACATTCTGAATTTCGTCGGGGAGGTTGAAGCGGCCTACTTCACGCTGGTTGGCGCGCAACAAATAGCGGCCATGCAGGCCAAGATTGCGGCTGCCGCGGAGGTTTCAGCCAAACTCGCGCAGCGGCTGTTCGACGCCGGGAACTTGAGCGCGCGTGAGTTGGCCCAGGAACAAAGTGCAACCAGCACCGCCCAACTTAACGCCCTCCAAACGACCCTCGCGCAACAGGCAGCACATTTCGCGGTGAATGAAATTCTCGGCTTGAGTGCCGACGCTCGAGACTGGCAGACGGTCGGCACTTTGTCGGTGCCACAGGTGCCGGAAGATCCTCTCGCGGTACTCTTGCCGCTGGCCGCGGAGTCTCGGCTTGATCTCGCAGCCCAACGCAGCGAAGTGAAATTACTCGCCGACAGTCTTGCGTTAACGCGGCGCTATCGCTATCTCGCGGCAGTGGAAGTGGGGGTGGAAACCGAGCGTGAAACCGATCGCTCGCGCATCACCGGCCCCAGCCTGTCCCTGGAGCTGCCGCTCTTTAACCAGGGCGCGGGTAAAGTCGCGCGTGCAGAGGGGCTTCTCGCAGCGGCCGAAAGTACCCTCGCGGCGCTCGAGCTAACGGTTGCCAATAGAGTGACATTAGCCGCCGAACGCGTGCAGGGCGCGCGCACGCGCGCGGAACTCCTCCGCACCCAGCTAATCCCGCAACGGGAAGACGTGCTCAAGTACACCCAGCAGGAAGCGAGCTACATGTTGGCTGGGCAATTCACCCTGCTGTTGGTCAAACAACAGGCGTACGACGCCTATCAACAATATCTGGAAGCCTTGCGTGATTATTGGGTCGCGCGCGCGGAACTCACGCGGGAAGTGGGTACGCGACTCCCGCGCGAGGCGCCGGCATCGAGTATGAACACCGCGCCGCCCGCCGCCCAACCCGGAGAGAAACCATGATCACGCGCCGAAATTTGTTGTCATTGAGTGCGCTGGGCGGACTTGGGAGCGTGCTCGCGCAAAACGTCGCGGCGCGCGAAGCCGCTGCAGAGGTAGCGCCCGCCGCTACGGCCAACGCTGGTGCGGTACCAGTGCACACTTTGAATGGCTGGACCTTGCCGGGACATTGGCGTGACGGCGTGAAAGAATTTCATCTCGTTGCAGAGGAGGTTGAACACGAATTCGCGCCCGGCTGCCGGGCGAAGTGCTGGGGCTATAACGGCACCACCCCCGGTCCCACGCTTGAGGCGGTCGAGGGTGATCGCGTGCGCATCTATGTCACCAATCACCTCGGTGAGCAGACTTCCGTGCACTGGCATGGGTTGCTTCTGCCGAGCGGCATGGACGGCATTAGCGGTTTGTCGCAACCGCCGATTAAACCGGGCGAAACCTTCGTCTACGAGTTCACCTTAAAACAACACGGCACGCACATGTATCACCCGCATGCCGACGAGATGGTGCAAATGGCAGTCGGCATGATGGGCATGTTCATCATCCATCCGCGCACCGGCGAACTGCAACCAATCGAGCGCGATTACTGTTTACTGCTGCACAACTGGGCGCTGCATCCCGGCACCTATCGGCCGGATCCTTCCATCATGACCGAGTTCGATCTGTGGTCGATGAACAGCAAGGTGTTCCCGGCGATCGCGCCACTCGTCGCCCGCACTGGCGAAAGGGTGCGCATCCGCATCGGCAATCTTTCGATGCACGAACACCCGATGCACCTGCACGGCGCGCAGTTTCAAGTCACTGGTGGCGACGGCGGCCGTTGGCCGCTCGCGCAGTGGCGGCGTGAAGTGACCGAAATCATTGGCGTGGGGCAAACGCGCGATCTCGAGTTTGTGGCGGTCGCTGGCGATTGGGCCTTTCACTGCCACAAATCGCACCACACGATGAATGCGATGGGTCACGGCATTCCCAATATGCTGGGCGTTGATCAAGCGGGGGTGGAAAAAGAACTCCGCGCCCTGCTCCCCGGCTACATGGCGATGGGGCAGCATGGCATGTCGGAGCATAGTGGGCATGTCGCGATGGGCATGCTGCAAGGGCCGGCCAACACCTTGCCGATGATGACGGGCGCAGGCCCCTTCGGTGCAATCGAAATGGGCGGCATGTTTACCGTCATTAAAGTGCGCGATGACCTCGCACGCGGCGATTATCGCGATCCGGGCTGGTACGCGAATCCACCGGGCAGTGTGGCACGCTGTGTCAGCAATGATCCCAACTTCGGTGCACCTGTGCGCCACACCGGCATTTCCAAATCCGCGCCACGTGGCGCACCGGCCCTGCCGGAGATGCCGGGCATGGACATGACGCATGGACATCACAGCGGCTGATTCGACAAGTAACCCTTAGGAGCAAGCATGACTATTTTAAAAACCTGTTGGATATTGCTACTTGCCACGTTACTAGGCGGAGGCCTGTTCGTGTATTCCGGCGTTTATAACATTGGGGCTGACAGCCCTCATCTACGCCCGGTGTTCACGCTCCTCGAAATGTTTCGCGAGCGCTCGATCATCCAGCACGCGCAACGCATCGAAGCACCGCCCCTCGGCGATCCTGCGTTGATCGCAAAAGGCGCGACACACTACTCCGCTATGTGTAGTGGTTGTCATCTGGCGCCCGGCCGCGCGAACTCGGAAATTCGCGCCGGACTTTATCCACAGCCGCCCAGGCTTACAGAGGCCACTGATCTCACTGCGGCCGAATCCTTTTGGGTGATCAAACACGGCGTCAAGATGACTGCCATGCCGGCCTGGGGCACGACTCACGATGACGAGGCGATCTGGGGGCTCGTCGCCTTCCTTCGCAAGTTGCCCGAGCTGTCACCGGCACAGTACGCAGAGTTGAGCGGTGCGACCGGCGAGGATCATCACGATCATCACGACGCCGAATCTGCAGCAAGCGAGGAGGAGCATTCGCACAGCCATTGATAGGGCCAGGCGAAATCGTCGTGTTCCGAAATTCCCCTCAAGCGAGGGGGATTGCCCCCATGAATAAGCTAAGCCGCGACATAGCCAGGGCACACCACGCGATGGCGGATAAAAGTGCGCAGTAAATTAAGCAGCGCGAGGGCGGGCGAAAAAGCGCTGCGCTTTTTCGTCTCTGGGAGACCGGCTCTCCGTGTGGCTTAGCCCAACCTACCGACTCCGCTTCGGCTTCGCTTTCGCGATTACTTTCGGCGCCTTTACCACCGGGGCTTTCTTCTTCTTGCGTACAGGCGCTTTTTTGATTTTGGCAGGCGCCGCAGTCTCGATCTCAACGCCGAAGAGTTCACTCAGAGACGCCTCCTCCAGGCCCACAGTAGCCGCGGAGACGCCGCCAGCTGGCGCCTGAACAAGTGTCGCGGCACTCACCAGTTCCTCCATCGCCACCCCGCGCAACGTAAAGAACAGTTCGGGAGCTTCGTCGAGGCGGGCGCCAACGCCGTACAACACCGCGGCGACATGTTTGCACATGTCCGCCCAATCGGGGCAGGAGCAGGTCAGTCCGATTTCAGTAGGCGCCGGAAACAGGCCAGTCCCCTTGGTGGTGATCGCGGCAAGGATTTCTTTGGAAAGTCTGCCTTGCAGGAGATCGAGCAGATTCGTGACCTTGCCCGCACTCTGGGATTTGAGTGTCTTCCAGCGCTGCGGCGCCAAGGGGCGGAACTTGATCTCGATTTGATAAAGCGCTGAGCCCTGCACCAGCGCTGCGACTTTGCCGACTGAAATTTTGAGATCGATCACTGAACCGTTGCGCAGATAACTGCGGCCACGCGGCAGCCGGCTTGCGTAATCGCTATAGGCTTCGAGGTTGTTGCACCACGCCTTGCCCCAGAAGGTGGTCGCGATTTGCTTCGTCGTGAGGACCACTGGCGCCAAGGTACGACCGCCTTTTTTGGCCAATCTTTTGGCCGCGGCCAGCGCTTTGCGCCGACGCTCGGCAACCGGGACATAGGGGCCATAGGAATACCAGGACATCGCGTTACCAGCGGGCAGTTAAGCAGAGTGGGATTTTATTCATCGCGTCATCATTCGCCACTGGCCATCTTCAAGTCCAGCGCGACGAAGCGCAGCAATTCGTCATTCGACATCTCAGTGAGTAAGGTATCGGCGCTGCCCTCGGCGCCGAGCACCGAATCGGCAAGCGCCTTTTTATCGCGGATTAGCGCGTCGATGCGCTCTTCAATCGTACCGCGACAAACAAATTTATGCACCAGCACATTCTTGTTTTGCCCGATCCGGAAAGCGCGATCTGTGGCCTGCGCTTCAACTGCCGGATTCCACCAGCGATCAAAATGCAGCACATGGCTGGCGGCCGTGAGGTTTAACCCGGTCCCGCCGGCCTTCAGCGAGAGTACAAAAAAGGGCGGTCCGTCCTCGCGCTGAAAATCCGTCACGAGTTGTTGGCGCGCCTTGACCGGCGTCGCGCCATCGAGCACGAGGCCAGGGCGACCAAACAAGCGCTGCAGATGTGCCGCGAGCGGCAGAGTCATCTCACGAAATTGCGTGAACACCAGGGCTTTTTCCTGACGCGCGGCAATTTCCTCGCACAGTTCGGTAAGGCGTGAGAATTTTCCACTCGCCTGTGGTGCGTAATCGCCATCGCCCAACCAATGGCTTGGATGATTGCAAATCTGCTTGAAGCGCAGCAGGAAGGCGAGTACCAGACCGCGGCGCTGAATACCCTCGGTGAGCGTGTGCAGTTTCTCGCTAAGTTCGCGCACGCTTTTTTCATACAGCACCGCCTGTTGTTTGCTCAGCGAACACCAGGCGGTGAGTTCGGTCTTGTCTGGCAGATCAGAAATAATGCTGCGGTCAGTTTTCAGACGACGCAATAGATACGGTCGCACCAGTTGTCTGAGCGGCGCGAAGTTCGGCGTTGGTGCTGCTTGCAGATTTTTCACATAGCGGGTGAACTCGGCTGCGCTACCGAGTAAGCCGGGATTCAGAAAATCGTAGAGCGACCAGAGATCGCCAAGTCGATTCTCGACCGGCGTGCCGCTCAGCGCGATGCGCGCCCGCGCGCGCAGGCCCTTCACCGCGCGCGTCTGGCGCGCGCCCGGGTTTTTGATCGCCTGCGCTTCGTCGAGCACCAGTAATTGCCACTCAAATTTCGTAAGCCAGGTCAGTCGCGTGGCCTGACCATAGGTGGTCACGATGAGGTCTTTGCCCGCCACGAAGGTAGCGGCGGCCTTGGGCTCGCGCCACTCCGCACTCGGACCCTCTGCCGGATGCGCGAAGCCCGCGCATAAGGTGGGCGCGAAACGGGCGAGCTCGTGCCGCCAATTGGCCAGGAGCGAGGCCGGCACGATGAGCAGCGAAGGGCGCGCGTGCGCGCTGGGTGCTGCAGCGTGCTTCAGGCGGAGCAGCAAGGCGATAATCTGAATAGTTTTGCCGAGCCCCATGTCATCCGCGAGACAGGCGCCCAGGCCGAGGGTTTGCAGCAGCCACAACCATTTCACGCCAGTGGCCTGATACGGCCGCAAGGTCGCGCGTAGATGTTGATTCGGATCGAAGGTGGCCGCGCCGTCTGGCGCGCGAATTTTCTCCAAAGTCTCACGCAGCCACGCGCCCGCACTGACTTCGCTCCACGCCGCCAGGGCTAGCGGTCCGTCGACCGCCGCACGCTGGCCGATATCGACCCCTGCTAATAAGCGCATGCCGGCGAGAAACGACACCCCATCGCCGGCGGACTCCGCCTGCACCTGCTGCCAATGATCGAGCACCTTGGTAAGTTTTTCGCGATCGACTTCGATCCATTGGCCACGCAAGGCGACGAGACCGCTGTCGGCACTCATCAAGGTTTGCCACTCGGCGGCTGAAATCGGTTCCCCACCCAAGGTGGATTCGACTGAGAAATCCAATAAATTTTCGACGCCGAGACCAGCGCCCTGCGCCGCAGTCCCGAGACGCACGCTCACTTGCGGACGGATGCCGCGCCCGTGCCTCCACCAGTTCGGAATGCGCGTGACGATCCCGCAGTCCTCCAGCACCGGCACTTCACGCAGAAAGGTATAGGCCTGGGCCGGGGTCCACGCCTGTGGCTGAAAAATCTGACGGCTCTCCAGCAGCTCGCGCGTCCATGAACTCATGCCGGCGGCGCGTTGTACCGGTTCGAGCAAGGACTTCAGCGCCGCCTGATTTTTTGCGCCGGCATAGTCTTGCAGCGCACGTGCAAGCGGCAGATGGACCGGTTTTTCCTGCGGCGACAGGCGGTGCGTATAGGTCGCCATGAAGGCGAAGGGTAGCTCGGGCGAACGCTTGTTCTCGGCGAGATGGAAGGTCACCTTGCCAAGCAGATGGAGCGCCGCACGGATGCGCCCCAACCAGGGTTTCAACCCCCCGCTGGCCTGCGCGGCGGCGCGCGCCAAGGCATCGAGTTCGTGCCACAGCGCCGCGAAGGTATCTGCCGACGCGTACTCTGCGCCACGCATCGCGGGCACGCGTAGACGTAAGCCACACAGGAACTCTGCGGGCGCGGCGACTTCGCTCAGCGCGATGTCTTCTGCCAACTCCGGCGCGTGCGCGAGCGTAGTCAGATAGGCATCCGCAAACTCGCGCCAGAACAACCACACCGCCGGCCAGGTTTGCGCGCCACGCCGAGTTGCCGCGATCGCCAGCAAGCCGTGCGCGGCGCTGGTCGCGAAGGCTTCGCGCAGCGTGTCATCCGCCGGCACCGCCGTACTCACGTCGTCACTCTCGGCGAGCAACAAACGGCCGTGGGGGTTGAGGACTAGTTGGTAATTCACAGTCATTTCAAATTGCAGCCAGCGGGATTGCCAAATAACGGAGCGAAAATACTGACGATGAAGCGCCAATTGGAGAGGAGACTGGCCGGCGCGTGCCTCCCGCGCAAGCCAGTCTCCTCTTCAAATCGCCAGCAGCACTATGGAGCCTATTTCCGCCCCGTCATTTAGAGTGCGCGTGGGCGCATTTTCACGGGAGGAGTAAATACAAGTCAAAACTAGGAGGCGCCATCAGCGGCTGATTTCGTTTATATTTCCAAGCCACCTGCCCGGCTAACGAACCAGAAGGACACCTCCATGGCCGCGACCCCAAAACTCGTCCACATTGTGCTGATGACTAAGCAGTTGCCCGAACTGCGGGATTGGTACAGCACGGTGCTGGGCGCACATGTGGTGTACGAGAATCCTGGTCTGTGCTTTTTGACCTTTGATGAGGAACATCATCGACTGGCGCTACTCTCGCCGCCCGCGCCGCTGGTGGAGCGCACCCCTCTGACTACCGGCATGCACCACAGCGCGTACACCTTCGGCTCGTTGGGTGAACTGATGGAGAAATACCTCGCGCTGAAACACGTCGGCATTGAACCGCTCACCCCCATCCAGCACGGCGTGACCACCTCACTGTATTACCGCGATCCCGATGGCAATATGGTCGAGTTCCAAATCGACAACTTCAAAACCCCCGCGGAAGCCACAGCCTACATGCATGGTCCAGAGTTCGCAGGCGATCCCATCGGCCCAGCCTTCGATCCGCAGCTCATGGCCGAGGCGCTGCAAGCCGGCAAGCCAGTGACCGAACTCACCACCCGGGCGTGGGCGTTGGCGGGGCCTAAGATGCCCGAGCCGATGGCGCGCATGATGAGCCCGGTGGGCGGTTGAAGGGCGTGGCTGTGGCGGATTTTGAAGTGCCGGTGTTGATCATCGGCGGCGGCAGTTGCGGCCTTACGACCTCAATTCTGTTGTCTGATTTCGGGATTGAGCATTTACTGGTTGAGCGCCACCCGACCACCTCGCATCTGCCGAAGGCGCATTACCTCAACCAGCGCACGATGGAGATTTTCCGCCAGCACGGCGTGGCGGATTCGGTGTACGCGGTAGGCACACCGACGGACATGATGCGCAAGGTGCGTTGGCGCACCACGCTTGGCGGTGAGGGTCCTCTCGATGCGCGCACCTTCTACGAGATTGATGCCTTCGGCGGTGGCAAGCTCGCCGCGACCTACGCCAAAGACAGCCCCTGCCCTTCGAGTAACTATCCGCAAATACGCTTAGAGCCGCTGCTGCGCGGGCAGGCCGAAACGCGTGGCCCGGGCACCGTGTGCTTCAATCACGAGCTTACGGATCTCGTGCAAGACGAAGATGGCGTAACTGCCACCGTGCGCGATCGCGCACAGGAGCGCGAGTTAACCGTGCGCGCGCAGTATGTGGTTGCTGCGGATGGCGGTAAAACCGTGGGTCCGCTGCTTGGCATCCGCCTGCAGGGTCCCGGCAATCTCGGGCGCATCGTAAGCTCGCAGGTGACAGCGGATCTTTCCTCGTGGTGGGACGATTCCTGCCTTATCACGTGGTTCATCAACCCGGATGACAGCGGGGTGTTCGGCAGTGGCGCCATGGTGCCGATGGGGCCGACCTGGGGCCGGCATTCCGAGGAATGGACGATTCATTTCGGTTTCGCGCCAGACGATCCTGCGATTTTTGATGAAGTGGCGGTGTTGCCGCGTTTGCGCGCGCTGCTCAAGCTGCCCGATCTGCCGATGCAGGTGAATAAAGTCAGCGATTGGGTACTCGAAGCGGTGCTCGCCGAGCGCTATCAAGCGGGACGGGTATTCCTCGCTGGCGATGCTGCGCACCGTCATCCGCCAACCACCGGGCTTGGCCTTAACACTGCGGTCCAGGATGCCCACAATCTCGCCTGGAAACTCGCCGCCGTGGTGACGGGTCGTGCCGGGCAAAGCCTGCTCGAGTCTTATGAGCACGAACGCCAACCGGTGGGCCTGCGCAATGTCGATTGGGCGATGTTCACCGCGCTGAATCACGGTGTGGTGGATGCCGGCATGGGCTTTTCGCCGCTGCAACCGCCGGCCATGCGGCACGCCAACTTCGAACTTTTCTTTGCCGATACGCCGATGGGCGAAACGCGCCGCGCGCGGGCGGCCGAAGTTTTCGAAACCCAGCGGGCGGAATTCCAGGCCCACGATCTTGAAATCGGTTTTGCTTATGCGGAGGGCGCACTGGTCGCCGATGGTTCACCGCCGCCCACACGGGATCCCATGGGTGCACACTATGTGCCGACCACGCGCCCCGGCCATCGCCTGCCGCACGCGTGGCTGACGCGTGGCGCGCAAAAGCTCTCAACCCTCGATCTGGTCGGCAATGCGAACCAGTTTGTACTGATCACGGGATCCGATGGTGCGCCCTGGCAGCTTGCGGCGAAGGCCGTCGCACAGGCGACGGGAATTGCACTGCACGCGGTGGCGATTGGCGCAAACGCGGAATATCACGATGAGGGCGCCTGGCAGGCCCTGTGCGAAATTACGCCGCAAGGTGCCATTCTCGTGCGACCAGACAACCATGTCGCCTGGCGGAGTCAGGCCGCAAGCAAAGACGCTGCGGCCGAATTGTCAGGCGCACTGAAGTCTGTGTTATCGCTTTGAACAGCGTTCTCATCCTCGCGCATCCGTAATGCGCATGATCGCTTTGTAGTGATCCCAGAAGCCGATGATTGACGCTTCGGTGACCAGGTGGGCCGAATCCTCCGCGCGTCCGCCCCCCATCGCGAGATAAGAAGTCTTATCGGCATCGCGCACAATCGCGCGCTGGACGATTTCCACCGCCTCGCCGTCTTCCATCGAGATCAAACCGGCCGGGCCGATGAGATTACTCTGCTTGATTCGAATGGCGCGCAGCTCGGCGTCATCATCGGCATAGCCGAAATGCGTCCACACCAATTCAAAGCCATCAATTTTGTCCGGATTGATTTGACGCACCGCTAAGGTGTTCGCGATCTGTTGGACGACCACATTGGGAAAGATCGAAAGAATCACCAACGTAATACCGTCGTCAAACTCCGCGCGCCCGGCAAGTAACGAAGGATCCTGCAATTTGAACCCGGCATCGTAGCTGCGCACATCTTTGTAGACTTCGGCATCGGTTTTGGCATCACTGGTCGCCGCTTTCGTATACAGCATGGTGTGCCGATGCTGGGGATCCAGCAGGGTCGCGCCGGTTTGGGTCGCGCGGTAGAGCCCGAAGGTATTGTGAAAAAGGTGCAGCAAGCTGGCATGGTAGGGATCGCGCGTATTCTCGGCGTAGAGCTTCCAGTTGCCGTGCATGTATTGGCGTTGATCGCCCAGGATTTCAATTGGCCGATTGAACAGGCGTTCGATGCTGGCGACCACCATCGTGCCCAGATACTCCCGCAGCGGCGACACGGTGGTGGAGAAGCTCGCAAAAATAAGCCCCTGCAGGGTTTCGACGCGCAGGCGGTCGAGGCTGTGATTGGCCATGTCAAAGCTTGCCGGCATGCCACCTTTGCCGCCCACCCCGCCGCGAAAGGGCACGCCCTTCAGTGTGCCGCGCAGATCGTAAGTCCATTGATGGTAAACGCATTGCAGACGCGGCACATTGCCGCGTGGTTCGCGACAGATCAACGCGCCACGATGCGCGCACCGGTTCTGCAGCACATTGAGGCCGCCACGCTGATCGCGGGTGACGATGATCGGGGTATCGCCGATATAGGTCGCTTTGAAATCTCCGGCACGCGGGACCTCGGCCTCCAGGCCAACGAAACTCCAGGTCTCGCCGCGAAAAATCTGCACCTGCTCACGTTGGTAGTACTGCGGATCGTTAAAGACGGCGTACGGCACTGCACAGCCATCGGTGGTCGGCTGCCATTCGGCAAAAGGTGCGTTTGAAGCGAGCGGTTTATTCATTGCTGGTTATTCCTAGAG
>JANOVQ010000125.1:0-11015 GCA_031417495.1 Pseudomonadota bacterium
GGCTACAAGGGTCGCGTCGGAATCTATCAAGTGATGCCGATGACTGATGCCATGAAGCGGCTGATCATGGAAGGCAATAACGCCGTACAGCTGGCGGACCAGGCGGCTGCAGAGGGCATCTGGGACATTCGCAAATCGGGACTGCAGAAGGCCCGGCGAGGAATGACGAGCATGGCGGAAATTAACCGCGTCACCGTGGAGTAGAGCATGGCACAAAGCGCTGTAATCCGTTCGGACATGTATGCCTGGGAAGGTATCGACAAGAACGGCAAACGAGTCAAAGGTGAAATGTCCGGCGTGAGTGACGCGCTGATCAAATCGACCCTTCGTCGCCAGGGCGTGAACCCCCTCAAGGTCAAGAAAAAAGCCAAACCGCTATTCGGTGACAGCGGCGGCAAGATTACGACCAAGGACATCACAGTGTTCAGTCGCCAGCTCGCGACAATGATGTCTTCCGGCGTGCCGCTGGTGCAGTCATTCGAGATCGTGGGTCGCGGCCACGAAAACAAGGCGATGCAGAATTTAATCCTGGCGATAAAATCCGATGTCGAATCGGGTGGCGCACTGGCCGAGGCCTTCGGTAAACATCCCAATCAGTTCGATGAGCTCTATGTGAATCTGGTCACAGCCGGTGAGCACGCCGGGATTCTTGAGGACATTCTGCACAAACTCGCCACCTATATGGAAAAGACCGAGGCGCTCAAGTCTAAAATCAAGGGAGCGCTGTTCTACCCAATCGCGGTCGTGGTGGTGGCGTTCATCATCACCTGCATCCTGATGATCTACGTAATCCCGCAATTCGAAGATCTCTTCAAAGGCTTCGGCGCGGACTTGCCGGCACTCACCCAGATGGTCGTGAATATGTCTAACTGGTTCGTCGCGAACTGGTACCTCATGTTTGCGGGGATCGGGTTGACGATAGCTGGCATCTGGCAGGCCAAAAAGCGCTCGATCAAATTTGCACACTTTGTCGATCGTCTCATGCTGAAAATTCCGATTGTGGGCGATATCCTGAATAAGTCGGCAATCGCGCGCTACGCGCGCACCTTGGCGACGATGTTTGCGGCGGGCACACCGCTCGTGGAGGCGATGTCCTCGGTTGCTGGCGCGTGCGGCAATATCGTGTACTACGAGGCGGTGATGAAAATGCGCGATGAGATTGCGACTGGCACGCAATTGCAGGTCAGCATGCGCGATGTCGGACTCTTTCCGAACATGGTCGTGCAGATGGTGGCAATTGGCGAGGAATCCGGCGCCCTCGATACCATGTTGAGTAAAGTCGCCGACTGGTATGAGCAAGAGGTTGACGACGCTGTGGAGGCGCTCACTAGCTTGCTCGAGCCCATCATCATGGCGGTGCTTGGGGTGATCATCGGCGGTCTCGTGATCGCGATGTATCTGCCAATCTTCAAGATGGGCCAGGTCGTCTGAGTCGAGCGCGCAGCCTCATTGCTCTAAAGTGTTGGCTCCGGGGCTAGGCTGAACACCTCCGATCTATGGCTTATGCTCACGGCAGTTCCGTGGGCATTTCCGGCTCTGCTCGGCGTCCTCGGTCTGTTGATCGGGAGTTTCCTGAACGTTGTCATTTATCGTCTGCCGATCATCCTTGAGCGGCAATGGCGCGAGGATTGCGCGGCGCTGTTCACCGCGGATCCGGAGACGCCTGTCGCACCCAGCGAAAAGTTCAATCTGATGGTGCCGCGGTCACGCTGCCCGCATTGCCACACAATGATTACTGCCGGCGACAACATCCCGGTCTTGAGTTACTTGTGGCTACGCGGCCGCTGCCGTCACTGCCAAGTCCGCATTCCCCTTCGTTATCCGATTATCGAGCTGGTCAGCGGCGTACTCGGGGCGTTTGCGGCCTTCCATTTCGGAGCAGGATGGAGCGGGATTTTCGCGGCCGTCCTCACTTGGGTATTACTTGCGCTGGCGGTGATCGACTTCGACACTCAACTCCTGCCGGATGTCATTACGTTGCCTTTCTTATGGCTAGGACTTTTAGTGAATAGCGCAGGTGTTTTCGTGGACGTGCGGGCTAGCGTGTACGGCGCGGCGCTCGGGTACTCGCTGTTGTGGAGCGCCTTTTGGCTGTTCAAGTTCGCGACCGGCAAAGACGGTATGGGCTTCGGCGACTTCAAGTTGCTGGCCATGCTCGGTGCGTGGCTAGGCTGGCAACGCTTACCAGTGGTGCTACTCGGGGCTTCACTGGTGGGGGCGGTGGTCGGGCTGGCGCTGATTGCACTTGCTGGCCGGGCCAGAGAAAAGCCCATTCCCTTTGGTCCTTACCTGGCTTGTGCGGGGTGGGTAACACTCTTTTGGGGTGAGCCAATCACCGCCTATTGGCTGGCTCTCGGTAGCGGCGGCGGACTGTGAAAAGGCCGTTGGTAATTGGGGTGACCGGCGGAATTGGCTCTGGCAAATCAACTATTTGCGCGGAGTTTTTGCGCTATGGGGTCCCGGAGATAGATACCGATCAAATTGCCCGCGAGGTGGTTGTGCCGGGGAGCCCTGGACTCGCCGCAGTCGTTGCCGCATTCGGTCGGGAGGTCCTCACACCGGAGGGTTACCTGGACCGCGCCGTCCTGCGCCGAATTGTCTTTGCGGATCCCGCGCGACGCGCAGAGTTAGAAGCGATCCTCCATCCCCGGATTCGAGCCCGCGTACAGGAGCTGATCGCAGAGATCACGACGCCCTACTGTTTGCTAGGAATTCCATTACTCGTCGAGCACGGCAACAAACAACAGCTCGACCGCGTATTGGTCGTTGATTGTTCCGCAGAAACCCAGATTGCGCGGGTGATGGCGCGTGACAAATTGACAGAATTAGAAGTTGCGGCAATCATGCGCACGCAAGCTACCCGACAGGAGCGGCTCAATAGAGCTGATGACGTGGTCATGAACGACTCCGATCTCGCGACGATTCAGGCGCAGGTAAAAGCACTTCACCTGCAATATCTTGCGCTGGCCGAAGTTCCCCGGGACCTTAGTTAATACACGACCACATGAGCAAGGTTCAGCAAAGCGTCCAAGCCAAACTTTTCCCGATAGTTGATGGTTCGACTGTCTACGAGCAGCCGCTCAATGAGCGGATGCGAACCCTGTTGCGCCTGGAGACCATTTTCGAGGCGATCAGTGGAAGCCTAGGTCGTGGCCACAGCTGCGATGCGCGTAACGCATTGGTGAGCATGATCGAGTTATCCGATCAGCTGGCGCGGGTTGATATCAAGGGCGAGTTAATAAAAGAAATTGAGCGTCACGCAACGCTTCTAAACGGTTTACGCCTGAACCCTGGCGTTAATCAGAAAACGCTTGAAACCACTTTGGGGCGACTCGAGCCGATCCTGATTTTATTGAAATCGAATGCCTGCCAACCTGGCGCGCGGTTGCGTCAAAGCGAATTGGTGACCCAATTCAAACAGCGTCTGGCGATTCCGGGCGCCACCTGCAGTTTTGATATTCCGGGCCTACACCATTGGCTTAATCGAGAATCCGCCCAGCGGGATGCGCAACTCTTAGACTGGATGGGGGACATGCGGATTATCGAGGACGCCATTCAAAATGTGCTGCGGCTGACGCGTGAAAGCGCGTTGCCGCGCCAACTTGCCGCCGAAGGCGGTTTCTACCAACAGCAACTGGATGCTAACGCGCCCTGCCAATTGGTCCGCGTCACGGTGGCGGAACAAGATGATTTTTATCCTGAGATCAGTGGCGGCAAACACCGTATTGCCATTCGCTTCTTTCGCCACACGGATCCGAATTCAAGACCGCAGGTAGCTCAGCAGACTGTTTGGTTTGAGCTTCATTGCTGCACGTTATAAAACGCAGGACTTCATGGCGATCGTTGCGCGAAGCGCAGCGCTGCTTAAGCGCGATTACCGCGTCGCGCTCCTCGCAACGACGGGACTTAGCACTTCGGCAATTACCTACGTCCCACAACCTCTGACCTGAGCCGTTCATCCGGCAGACGCGCCTGCATTCCCCACAATCCGGATATTGCGGCAATCCCTTGAAATCCGTGCGAAGCGGCCTGTAATACCATTCCGGGCTGCTGCCCACCAAGCGCGAACATCGGGAAATTTGCGTGCGTTACGAGTTGTTGTGCACGTGGCCAACCAAGGACTGTTGCGCCGGGATGCGACGCTGTTTGCATCACTGGCCCGAGCAGTCCGAAATCCACGCCGAGAAGATTGGCCTGTGCGATGTCGCGTTCATCATGGCAGGCGGCACTAAGTAAGCACGCTGACGAAACCGGGCGAGTGGCGTGCTGATGAAGCAGTTGCGACGGGAGGTGCAAACCATCCGCCTTGACCGCAGCGCCTGACTCGACCGGACCGTTGATAACCAGACGTGCGCCATAGCGGTGACAAAGTGGCACTACGCACGCTGCAAGCGCATGCCATTCGGATAATGGCAGCGATTTCGCGCGCAACTGAACCAGCTTTATCCCTGCTACCAAACTCAGCTCCAAGTCTTGCAGAAATCGGGTTTGCGTCGTTGGCTCAGGCGTGACCAGGCAAAGCCGCGGCAATTGAGCGGCGCTGATAATTGGCAAGTTAGCTCGTGGAAACTGCTTTTCCACCAGACGCGCCGGCGGGACCCATTCGATTGTCTGACCTTCGAGTCCGGCAGGAACGCCCGCCCAGCGCAATATCTCCCAGACCTCAAGCAGCACTGTTCGATGAGGGTAGGCATGCTCGACTTTAATGAGCGGGACCGCCAGACGCAGGTCGATTTCGATACCCAGCTCTTCTTTGAGCTCTCGTGCCAGCGCTGCGAGAGCAGGCTCGCCCGCCTGGACCTTGCCGCCGGGAAACTCCCATAATCCTCCTTGATCCTGATGGGGTGCCCGTAAGCTTAGTAACACGTTGTCACGTGAGTCCCTGATTACCGCCGCGACCACGTGCAGGGGCACCCCGTGCGTCATCGTGGTCGAGCTTAGAAAAGTCGCAAAAGGCGGCGCGTCAACTTCGGTACTCCGCATTGATGCGCACGTAATCGAACGAAAAATCGCAGGTGAGAACAACCACCCCAAATGGACTTTCACCGAGCGTGATGCGGATATCAAATTCCGCTTCCGCCATGATTTTCGCCGCGATGGCTTCGTCATAAGCGGCAACTGGCTCGCCATGTCGGATAATTGGATAGTCGTTGAGCGCGATTCCAATGTGTTCAATCTTGAGGTTAGTCACGCCGGAACGCCCAACGGCGGCGAGGATTCTCCCCCAATTCGGATCACTCGCGAACAAAGCTGTCTTCACCAATGGCGATTCGGCCACTGCATAGGCCGCTTTCAGGCATTCCGCTTCAGAATCCCCACCCGAGACCTTCACACTGACTAGCTTGGTGGCGCCTTCACCATCCCTGACGATCGCACGTGCCAGTTCTCGCGCCACATATTCCACCGCAGCAGCTAAGCCCTCCCACGCAGAGTCTCCCGGCGCCGCACCCATCGTCTCTGAATTGCCGGTAGCGATAAGCACACAGCTGTCGTTGGTCGAAGTATCTCCATCGATGGTGATTCGATTGAAAGTCTTGTTGCTCACTTCGCGCAACAAATTTTCAAGTGCGACCTGTCCAAGCGCGGCATCGGTGGCAATGAAGGCCAGCATAGTTGCCATATTGGGCTTGATCATCCCGGCACCCTTGGCGATGCCAGTGACGGTAAAAACCCGCTGGTCAATCTTCACCTGTGCGCTCACGCACTTTGGAACTTTATCCGTCGTCATGATCGCACGCGCCGCATCTGGCCATTTGGTCGCGGAGAGACTCGCAATTGCCTGCGGTAGCGCAGTCAGTATTTTAGAGACTGCCAGGCGCTGCCCGATCACGCCGGTTGAGAACGGCAACACCGCAGTCACATCGCACGCCAGCAATCGTGCGGATGCTGCGCAAACATCGAGGGCGTCCTGGTGTCCCTGCTGCCCCGTCCCGGCGTTGGCATTGCCAGAATTAATGACCAACAGGCGCGGGCTCTGGCGGGTTAAATGTTCGCGCGCGATCAATACCGGCGCCGCGCAGAAGACATTGCGGGTAAAGACCCCAGCGGTGCGGGCGCCAGCTGCGATTTCAATTAAGCTGAGATCAATTTTCCCGACCTTACGGATACCTGCAGAGGCCGTCGCGAGGCGGATCCCCGGCACTGGCAGCGGGGTTGGGCATTTTATTAGTTGATACATAGCGAGATTACTTACGTCTGGAATTTGGAATCAAGAAAGCGCGCCGTGGCATTGCTTGTATTTCTTGCCGGATCCGCAGGGGCAAGGGTCATTCCGGCCAACTTTCGAACCGCGCCGCACTACCGGGGTCTGAACTGGCACAGTCTCGCGGGGGACTTCTTCATTCGCAAGCGCGTTACTCGACTCGTGAATTTGCTGATGTGAGGCCGCTGCTTCTTGACGGCGTTGTTCCTCCAGCGCCTCGACGTCGTCCCGTGCGCGCACTTCAACTTTGGATAAAATTCCAATCACATCACGCATCAACGCCTGCAGCATCTTGGCGAACATATCAAACGCTTCGCGCTTGTATTCCTGCTTCGGGTCCTTCTGGGCATAGCCGCGAAGATGGATTCCCTGGCGGAGATGATCCATCGCCGACAGATGTTCTTTCCAGTGACTATCAAGTACCTGCAGCATCACCGCTCGCTCGAATTGACGCATGACCTCTGCGCCCACCTGGGCTTCCTTCTGCGCATACCGGGCTTCAATTTCCTCTAGCAATCGCCGCCGGATTTCTTCCTCTGACAGATCTTCGTTTTCTTTGATCCATTCAGCGACCGGGAAAGCGAACCCGAAATCAGTTTGCAAGGTGCTTACCAAACCGGAAATATTCCAGTTCTCGTGATAACTCTGGGGTGCGATATAGCCGTCAATGATTTCGTTGACGACATCGTGGCGAATCCCTTGAATATTCTCCGAGACGTCTTCCGCTTCCATAAGCTCACGGCGCTGGTCGTAGACGTGCTTGCGCTGATCGTTAGCCACGTTGTCGAATTCGAGCAATTGCTTGCGCATATCGAAATTGCGCCCTTCCACTTTGCGCTGCGCGTTCTCGATTGCTTTAGTGACCCAGGGATGTTCAATTGCCTCGCCTTCTTCCATGCCGAGCTTCTGCATTAAGCTTGCCACTCGCTCAGACGCAAAAATCCGCATCAAACTATCTTCTAATGAGAGATAGAAGCGGCTGGAGCCCGGATCGCCCTGGCGACCGGCACGGCCTCGGAGTTGATTATCGATGCGACGAGATTCGTGCCGTTCAGTCCCGATGATGTGCAAGCCACCAGCCGCGATCACTTCATCGTGTCGCAGCTGCCAAGCCCCACGGATCTGCTCGCGTTGTGCTTCGCTGGTGTCTTCAGTTTGCGCGTTCAATTCCGCATCCAAACTCCCGCCGAGCACAATGTCCGTCCCGCGCCCTGCCATATTGGTGGCGACCGTCACTGAACCGGGTCTCCCTGCTTGCGCAATAATCTGTGCTTCCTTCTCGTGGAACTTCGCGTTCAGTACCTGATGCTTAATCCCTTCACGCGCAAGCAAACCGGCGAGAAATTCTGACGTTTCAATTGAGGTCGTTCCAACCAATACCGGCTGTGTGCGCGTGACACAATCTTTGATGTCATCGACGATGGCTTGGTATTTTTCCTTGCTGGTCAAGAAAACAACATCACCATGATCCTTTCTGATCATGGATTTGTGAGTCGGCACCACTACCACTTCCAAACCGTAGATCTGCTGGAACTCGTAGGCTTCCGTATCTGCGGTCCCAGTCATGCCAGAAAGTTTGTCGAACAGGCGGAAATAATTCTGGTAGGTGATCGAGGCAAGCGTTTGATTCTCGAGTTGGATAGGAACCCCTTCTTTTGCTTCGACGGCCTGATGCAAACCTTCCGACCAGCGCCGTCCCGGCATCGTGCGACCGGTAAACTCATCGACAATCACCACTTGCCGATCTTTAACGACGTAATCGACATCCTTAGTGAACAAGGCATGCGCACGTAAAGCGGCGTTGATGTGATGCATCAGCGCGATGTTATTTACGGAATAGAGGCTGTCGCCTTCCAGCAGTAGGCCGTTGGAGGCCAACAGCCGTTCTACATTTTCATGCCCGGCTTCGGTTAAATGGACCTGCCGACCTTTTTCATCGACCGAATAATCTCCTGAGCCATCTTCAACCGCCTGCCGCACCAGACTAGGAATCAGCACATTGATTTTTGCATACAGATCACTCCGGTCATCAGTAGGTCCCGAGATAATCAGCGGAGTGCGCGCCTCATCGATAAGGATCGAGTCGACTTCGTCGACAATCGCATAGAACAAGTCGCGCTGCGCGCGCTGATCTTTGGTAAACACCATATTGTCGCGGAGGTAATCAAAACCAAACTCATTGTTCGTGCCGTAGGTGATATCCGCTGCGTAGGCCTGCTTGCGGGCTTCCTGGCTCAGACCAGAAATGACGACGCCGACGCTCATGCCCAAAAAGCGATAAATTTTGCCAATCCATTCCGCGTCGCGCTTGGCGAGGTAATCGTTAACCGTGACGACGTGAACCCCGCGGCCGAC
This sequence comes from Pseudomonadota bacterium, assembly GCA_031417495.1. GTDB lineage: Bacteria > Pseudomonadota > Gammaproteobacteria > CAIKBL01. The sequence continues at coordinate 8,558 of JANOVQ010000125.1, forward strand.
AAGGCCATTTAGATACGCTGGCAAAGTTGCGACGAGCGTCTTGCCCTCGCCGGTGCGCATTTCGGCAATGCGTCCTTGATGTAACACCATGCCGCCAATCAGCTGAACATCGAAATGGCGCATGTTGAGCACGCGTTTGCCCGCTTCCCGAACCACCGCGAAGGCTTCAGGTAATAGTGAGTCCAACGTGGCGCCGGCCGCTAAACGCGCTTTAAATTCAACCGTTTTTGCCGTCAGTTCGGCATCGGACAGGGCTGCGACCTGGGCCTCCTGTACATTGATGGCGTCCACGGTCTTGCGCATACGTTTAACCAAACGGTCATTTCGACTACCAAATAGGAAGTGCAAGACACGGCGGGTGAGGGATAATGAACTAGCGGTCATGGAGTCCTCTGGCAGTGGAGAGCTTGGTCGCGCAGGGTTAATAACGCCTGCTACGCGATAGGGATGCGCGGCCGGATGAGGCCTTACCCCGTTAGTGTAACAAACGCTCCTTGCTTACTCGCAGGGGCGGGGGAAAAACAATTCGTGGTGACTGGAGAGCCGGAGTCTCAGGGAGTTTTAAGTAGTGAAGACACCCCAGAAACTGACCGACGTGATGGCAGGCAACGCGACCTTAAGCCTGTTACTGCGTCAGGCTCAGGAATTACGTAGCTTGGAAAGTCTCTTAAATGCGCGAGTTGGAGACGCGTTTGCGCAGAACTGTAAAGTCGCCGCCTTTCGCGAGGATGGGACCCTGCTGTTGGTAGCTAAATCTCCGGTATGGGCGACTCGCTTGCGCTATTTGGTGCCAGATCTCATTACTTGGGCACGTGGCGTGCCGGAATTTCACAGCATCAAATCCATCCACGTGCAGGTTCAGAGGCCACCTGCGTAGCCCTCTATCCCCAGAGATTTCTGAATGTCGAGGTTGGTCGTGGAAAGGGCTCAGACGGCGGGGATCGGTTGCATATAAGAAATCGGGACTTCTTCGTCGGCAGAGAAAGTGACCAACTCCCAACCGTCTTTAGTCGCCAACAGCTTACGCAGCAATTGGTTATTGAGCTCGTGACCTGACTTGTAGCCGTCGAAGGCGCCAATCAAGCTATGCCCGAGCAGGTAGAGGTCGCCGATAGCATCGAGAATCTTGTGCTTGACGAATTCGTCTTCATAGCGCAAACCGTCTTCGTTCAAGATTCGGTAATCGTCAACCACCACTGCGTTATCGAGGCTCCCACCCAGCGCAAGATTGCGGCCTCTCAGCCACTCGACATCCCGCATAAAGCCGAACGTACGCGCGCGACTAACTTCTTTAACAAACGAAGTCGTGGAAAAATCAATCTCGGCTTTCTTGCGCGTTAATTGGAAGAAAGGGTGGTCAAATTCGATCACGAAGGAGACTTTGAAACCGTTGAAAGGCTCGAAGCGCGCCCATTTGTCGCCATCTTTGACGTCGATTGCTTTCTTGATGCGGATGAAGCGTTTCGGCGCTTCTTGTTCTTGGAAGCCCGCAGATTGAATCAAAAAGACAAAGGGTCCCGCACTGCCGTCCATAATCGGGACTTCTGGCGCGCTAAGATCAACCACGGCATTGTCGATACCGAGCCCGGCGAATGCCGAGAGCAGGTGTTCGACGGTGGAAATCCTCGCACCGTCGCGAATGAGGCTGGTCGAGAGACTGGTATCGCCCACAAACTCTGCCCGGGCGGGGATTTCAACCGGCGGGTCCAAATCGATCCTACGAAAGGTGATTCCAGTGTCAGGCCCGGAGGGCCTCAGCGTAACGAAGACTTTGCGTCCTGTGTGCAGCCCGACGCCGGTCGCGCGGATGACATTTTTTAGAGTTCGTTGTTTTAGCATTAATTCCCCGCTCCCGCCCCAAGCAAGGTCTTGGCGCGCCGCATGATAACACACGTTTTTTGGACCGCGTATCCCAATCGTTTCAAAGCCTTACCTGAACTCTGAGGCAGCGTATTAGGGCATGCGCGGGATTAACAATTACTTAACTCATACGTGGTCCTTAGTCTGCCTGACGCCGCAAAAAGGCCGGAATGTCCAAGATATCCCCCTTCATATTCGCGCTGCTCATGGGCTCATGGTGTTCCACTCGATTACGAATAATGGTGGGCCGCTCAAGGGATTTGTAATCGACATCCGGATCGGACTTGGCGATTACCGCAATATTCTCGCGGCTTACGCCCAAATCGCGAGGGGTGGGCTCTTTATTGGCCTTCTTATCCAGACCAATCCCCGTAGCGACTACGGTGACCCGAACCTCGCCCTCCATATGCTCGTCAATGACAGTGCCGACTACCACCGTCGCGTTGTCCGAGGCAAACGCCTTGACCGTGTTGCCGACCTCTTCGAACTCGCCCATCGTGATATCGGCGCCCGAAGTAATATTAACCAGGATTCCCCGTGCACCAGAGAGATTGATGTCCTCTAAAAGGGGGCTTGAGAAGGCCGCCTCCGCCGCTTC
>JANOVQ010000126.1:0-1888 GCA_031417495.1 Pseudomonadota bacterium
GCGAAGACGTTGCGCGTCTACTTGCCGCGTTTCCCGACAGCAATACTTTCCTAGAAAAATTCGTCGAAAACTTTGACGCCCTCTGCAATAAAACGAACTGTCCTTGCCCCTCCAAAACTATCTGCCTTCCCTTCTTTCAAGCAGTGGTCGACGTTTACAACGCCGAAGGTCTCTCCCCTCCGCCACGGCCGTTTTCGCAAGCCATCTTAGGCACTCATGAGGGAGCACGATATCGTGACCACCTGCTCGCATTACACCGCAAGGCCTCTTCGGCCGACGTCGTGCTGGCCGCGATGTATGCCGCAATTCTTGAATCCTTCATTGCCTTTATGGATGAACTACCGTCTTTAGCCTTTCAGCAATCCGACGACAGCACCACTATCGTTCCGCTCGTCGAGGTCATCGACGTTCCACAAGCGATAACTAAAATTACCCGTCCATTTCTCAGCGATGCGCTCCAATTATTCGGTCTGTTCACCGGCATCCGGGACCAACTCCTGAAAAATCAGCTTGAGGCGTCAAAAAACAATCCGAAGAAACTCGTCACACCGGAGGAATACGAAGGCACACCACAAGAGAAGGTTCACGCGTATCTCAAAGACACACCGCTAGAAGCAGTCTTTGACGCACGCATTCCATTTGTCATTCCCGAAGAGACGCGCTTCGAGCATCATTGGATTGTCGCCGGAACAGGCCACGGCAAGACCCAGACGCTGCAATCGCTGATCTGCCGCGATCTTGAGACCGTGGCCAATGGTAACGCTTCCATCGTCGTCATCGACAGCCAAGGCGACTTGATCAAAAACGTCGCCGGATTGAAGGTCTTTGCGCCGGGCCAGCCGCTCGACGGCAAGCTTGTTCTTATCGACCCAACCGACATCGAATATCCTGTTCAGCTCAATCTGTTTTCTCTCGGGACCGAACGGCTCGACAGCTATTCCAAGCTCGATCGCGAGCGGTTGCTCAATAGCATCATCGAGCTTTACGATTTCGTGCTTGCCGCGCTCCTAGGCGCGGATTTGACCAGCAAGCAGGATATTATCTTTCGCTTCGTTACCCGCGCGCTGCTTCAGATTCCCAATGCCACCGTTCACACCCTACTCGAACTGATGGAGCCTGGCGGCGATCAGAAGTACCAGGAGTACATTGGCCAATTGCACGGCGCCGCCCGCTCGTTCTTCGCCAACGAGTTTAATACTTCTCAATTCAACGACACCAAGCGTCAGGTTCTGCGCCGTCTTTACGGCATCTTGGAAAATCAAACATTCGAGCGAATGTTCTCGCACCCGAAAAATAAGCTCGACATCTTCAAGGAACTGAACAGCGGCAAGGTCATCCTGATCAACGCCGCCAAGGATTTGCTGAAACAAAATGGTACCGAGGTCTTTGGCCGATTTTTTATCGCCCTGATCGCACAAGCCGCGGCGGAGCGAGCGACGCTCGATCCGAGCCAGCGCCTACCCACTTTCGTCTATATCGACGAATGCCAGGACTACATCGCCAGCGACAGCAATTTCACCAACATTCTCGAACAGGCCCGCAAACAAAAGATCGGTCTGATCGTCGCGCATCAGTATTTGACGCAACTGTCGCAAGGCATTCTCGATAGCCTGCATGCCAACACCAGCATCAAGTTTGCCGGCGGCGTCAGCGATCGTGACGCCCATGCGCTCGCCCGCAACATGCGAACGACTCCGGAGTTTTTGGAAAGCCAGTCCAAAGGCTCGTTCGCCGCCTTCGTCCGTAACGTCACGCCTCACGCCGTCTCGTTGCACATCCCCTTTGGCCAGCTAGAGGGCCAGAAGCGCATGACGCCAGCCGAGCAAGCGACCGTCCGCGACCGGATGCGAGCGCAGTACGCCGTGCCCTATGCTGAGATACAACAGCC
>JANOVQ010000127.1:0-5314 GCA_031417495.1 Pseudomonadota bacterium
GGAGCGGCCTGATCTAGAAAATCTTGTTGGACAGAGGCTCACCATTATCGCTTGGGTGTGGGTGCGGACAGTCAGTAGCCCTAACCCGGCCTTTGCGAGCATTCATGTACCACTAGCCTCCACCTTTTTGTTGTCCACCAATCCAGGTAAGGAAGCGTATGTCGAGCCGATAATCGAAGGCAGCAGTTACCGTTTCATTGTAAAGGTGGGTAACTCAGATCAACCGGAGGCGACCAAGAGTGGCACGAAATTGGCGCGCGGAGCCAAGTTCCAATGTCTAATGTCTGGAACACCGATGGACAGCGATTATATTAAGGTCGAAGGCAAATCCGGGCGCATGGGCGCGCGATTGATGGCGATCGTCGCTGAAGTCGGGCGAGGTCGGGTTTACTTGTCACCGACTTCGTTGATGGAGACGGCAGCCCAGGTGTAACCGGTAACTACGCGGCGTCCTTGCTTAGGTGGGCAGGCCGTATAAATCAGAGCGCAGCGGATTATCGGCGAAATGAATCTTCCACAGCCGAGGTGTCAGCTCAGCCACACGCGCGGCGGGATGTTGCCCGACACGCTGCAGCACATCAACGAGATAGGTGTACGGATCGATGCCGTGCAATCGGCAAGTGACAATCAAACTTTGAATAATCCCAACGTGCCTGGCGCCGAGCTCAGTCCAACAAAAGAGCCAGGACTTTCGGCCCATGGGAATGACCCGCAATGCGCGCTCAAGGTGATTGGTGTCAATCGGTACGTCGGGATCGGTTAAGAAGACTTCGAGGCCTAAGCGCCGCTCACGCACATAGTTCAGCGCTTTGATAAACGGATTGCTCGGCGTGAAGCCTTGCCGCGCCAATTGTTGCTCGACCCACGCGAAGAAGGCCTCGACTCGGGGTTTGCTGTGCGTCAGTCGATGAGTTTGTTTGGCCTCACCCGTGAGCTTGCGTTCGCGGAGATCTGCTTCGATTTTATAAATCACTTTAATCTGTTCGAGCGCCTCAGCCACGCCAGTGGGCTCGGACGCTTCGGCTTCGAAGAAGGTTCGGCGCGCATGCGCCCAGCACTGTGCATGTGTCAGTCCGGTTTTCTCGGCATAGCGTTGATAGGCAGCGTAACCATCGCTGATGAGCACCGCATCCGGGGGATGTTGCACGCCTAAGACCGCGCGCACTTTATCGTGCGAACGAGAGGGAAAGAACGGAAAACACACCTCATCTTCTTGGCCATACACCGGCCAGAAGTATCCAGTCTTCATCTTGCCGTGGCCGGCCCGACCCGCCTTGATCGGGGTCTCATCCATCGCTTTAACGCGGCTGGTCTGAATCGAGGCGAACTGGGCGTCGTAGATGGGCGCTAATAATCCGATGCCGCGCTGCGCGAGCTGCGTCAGCCACGGCCGGCTGACCGTGATGCCGGCATCGTTAAGCCGCTGATGTTGGCGATACAACGGCAAGTGATAAGCGAACTTATCGACTAGCAGACCGGCGATAAAACTGACGTCCGCGCGACTGCCTTCTAACACCCCGGCGGGCGCCGGCGCGCACAGGAGCGTTTGGGTGTCGCGACGTTTGATGAGCGGGCGAACGTACTTCAGCACGACGAAGCTGCCCGGGCGCTGCGCCAGGCGGTAGCTCACCTTCTCGCCAATCACGTCATACGCCTCGGGCGCGAGCTGTTTCATCGCGGCGTCAATGACGGTGATGGTCTCCACCGGCACCCGTGACTCATCGAAGAACGGCACCGTCTCGGCACTGGCCAAATCCGTGGTCGGCACGCGCCGCGTGTGTGCGGGCACTGACTTGCGCGACTCGGGCAACGTCGTGGGCACGGGGAGCACTTCGCCCAAATGCAGCTGCGTCGGATCAAGCTCAGGCGCAAAGCGCTCGCTTTTGTTGCCGAATACCTGACGCTTAAACCACTCAAGTTGGTGCTTCAGCGCCGTGATCGTCTGAGCCTGCGATTGCACAAGATCGGTCAGTTGCAGCGCACTTAATTGCATCACTTTCGCGGTGTCTGGTGAGCGTGAAAAGGGCGCGCTGTGCATGCCTGCATTTTATCAAATGCCGCGATCTACGCCTACGCTTTTGCGTGATTATTTATAGGCAAAACATGGCGATATCGCTTACGTTGTCGTCCTGGTTCAATGCCTTCCAATAACAGCTTCAGCTCCGTCCAGTTCATCTCGCGAGTGCGCACATGACGCCAATCGCTGATGAAGCGACCCGCCTCTAAACGTTTTCCCCAGACGCAAAATCCGCTGCGATCAAAATACAACACGCGAACCTGCCCGCCACGCCGATTGATGAACACATACAACGATCCGTTCAACGGATCTTGACCCATCGCGTGCCGCGTCAACGCCTGCAACCCATCAAACGAGCAGCGCATATCCGTCGGTTGACCGTACAGATAGACCCGGATCTGACCCTCAGGGAAAAACACTAGCCGCGTACCAAATGCAGAAACACACCGCCACCCAACTCTAGGCGTAACTCAAGCGGCAGGCCTGATGACTGCAACGCACCTAACTCGACAAAATCTGCCGCGCTCGTCGCCGGGACTGCGGGGCTGCCCCTCACGGCTCCTCGCGCTGAGGTCTCGCCGAGCACGGCGCGCCAGCGGTAAAAACTCGATGGGCTGATCCCCTCACGCCGACAGAATGCCGCTACCGCGAGTCCGCTCTGTGCGAAGCACGCCAACAGGGTGCGCATCGCTTCCGCGCCCAATTGTCCCCGTTTATGCTGTGCCATCGTTAGCCCTCCAGTGAGTTTAACCAGAGCGCTATTGTCCCCACCTTCACGCGTAACGATATAACGCCGCAGAGTTACCGCTTACGCCCAGGTGGTAGAGCCAACCTGGGTTCCTGAGGGAGCGTTTGTCGAAGATCCAAGAGCGTTCACCCCATGTATTTATGGTCTCAAAGACTGGCGCCATCTTTTTACGAATCGCCAACTTGTGGCGCTTACGACGTTTTCAGATTTGGTACGGGAGGTGCGTGATCGCGTTGAGTGCGATGCGATGCGAGCCGGTCCGAACGACAACGACACAGGAAAGACGACAAATTCTTATGCCTACTCCACCACTGTCGAGATGTACCTGGCGTTCGCGATAAGTAAGTGTGCAGACTACTGGAACACGTGTACGACTTGGATGCCACGAGGAACAGTTGGTCATCTCTTTGCACGACAAGCGATCCCGATGACGTGGGACTATCCTGAAGCCAATCCGTTTTCCGATTTCCATTGTGCGTGGCACGAAACTTTCGGTTGGGTTTCGAAAGCAATCGAGACACTTCCTTGCATAAAAAGCGGGATCGCATGGCAAGAAGATGCGGCGACACAGACTCTATCTACAAATAGAGTTATATCGACAGACCCGCCCTACTACGACAATGTTCCTTACGCCGACATTTCAGACTTCTTTTACGTTTGGTTGCGGCGTTCGCTGAAATCAGCATTCCCAGATTTATTCGCTACGCTTGCAGTACCAAAGACTCAAGAATTAGTCGCATTCGCTTACCGTCACATCGATGGTAAAGCAGGCGCTGAGGCATTTTTCTTAGATGGTATGACTCAGGCGATGCACCGCATCGCCGAGCAGGCACACCCGGCTTTCCCGGTTACTATCTATTATGCATTCAAGCAATCCGAGAGCGATGACGAAACCGGTACTGCGAGCACCGGATGGGAAACTTTTCTGGGAGCGGTAATCCGAGCAGGATTTGCGATCCACGGCACCTGGCCTATGCGGACAGAACGGGAGGCCCGCAGTCGAGGAATTGGGTCAAACGCGCTCGCTTCCAGTATTATTTTGGTCTGTCGCCAACGCTCCGTTTTTTCCCTTACCGCCACCCGCAGGGAATTCGTGGTTGCGCTCAAAGCTGAATTGCCACAGGCATTGGCGCATCTGCAAGCTGGCAACATCGCGCCGGTAGACCTTGCGCAGGCCGCCATCGGCCCCGGTATGGCGGTCTACACGCGTTACGCCAACGTGATCGATGCCGAAGGCCAGCCGCTTTCCGTGCGTGTCGCGCTTTCGCTTATCAACCAAACATTAGACGAAGCATTGGCTGAGCAGGAAGGAGATTTTGACGCCGACAGCCGCTGGGCACTTACGTGGTTCGAACAGACCGGTTTTGCGGAGGGCGAATACGGTATCGCTGAGCAACTCTCCAAGTCCAAGAACACCGCTGTGGCGGGTCTGGTCGAGGCGGGCATTCTGGTATCCAAGTCCGGCAAAGTGCGCCTCCTGAAACCCACTGAACTGCCGGTAGACTGGGACCCAACAACTGATGCGCGACTTACCGTCTGGGAAATGGTGCACCAACTCATCCGCGTTTTCGAAACCGGAGGCGAGGGCGGTGCGGCCGCCCTCCTTTCCAAGCTCGGCAGCCGGGCAGAAACTGCCCGCGAACTCTGCTATCGCCTTTACACTCTCTGTGAGCGCAAGAAACGAGCAACTGAGGCCATGGCGTACAACGCCTTGGTGCAGAGCTGGCCGGAGATTACTCGACTGGCGCGGGAAACGCTGCCCGCGATCACGCCGAGTATTGACGATATGTTTAATCAGGATTAAGCCATCATGGCGATCACCAACCACGAGCGCGTCGGTAAAGCATTGGACCTGCTGAAGAGTGGCTTGGCACCGTTTGTTGATCGCGAAATCAAGAGCGCAATTTCCGCCAGCGCGCTCTCTATGCCAAAGGTAAAGGGCTTCATCGATGATCCGATTCTCGCCAGCAAGAGCATCGGAGAATGGGACGCTGCCGCACTGCTGAAGCTCATGTGGGAAACCTGGAACGAGGTGTTCCGGAAAACGTTGGGTTTCTCTGAGCGCAGCTTGGTTTCTGAAATCCGCGATTGGCGCAACAAGTGGGCGCATCAGGAACCGTTTTCCAGCGATGACGCTTATCGGGCACTCGATTCCGCGGGGCGTCTGCTTTCCTCCGTCTCTGCCGTGCAGGCGGACGATGTCGAGAAAATGAAGATGGAGCTGTTGCGCGTGCGCTTCGACGAGCAGGCGCGCAGCGAGAAGCGAAAGACCGCAGGCACGGCCATCGAAAGTGCGGCAGCGGGCAGCCTGAAGCCCTGGCGCGAAGTGGTGACACCGCACAAAGACGTGGCCAGTGGCCGCTACCAGCAGGCTGAGTTTGCCGCCGACCTGTGGCAGGTGCACCTGGGCCAAGGCACGGACGAGTACAAGAACCCGGTCGAGTTCTTCCGGCGCACGTTCCTGACAGAAAGCCTGAAAGGCATGCTGGTTGGTGCTGTGCGGCGTCTGGCCGGCAAGGGTGGCGACCCTGTCGTGCAACTCGGCCACG
>JANOVQ010000128.1:0-1771 GCA_031417495.1 Pseudomonadota bacterium
TCAAGGATGCGCAGCGCGCCATCAAATCGAATCAGGATGTCGCCCTGCTCTCCATCGTCGAGGGTCTGCTGCAGTTGACGACTTCGCTCGAGCACCATGTTGCTGAGCTGCATTCGGAAATCGTGAAGGTGCGGACGGGCCTCGGTGGCCGAAAATCGCGTAAGCCGCTGCCGCGAAGTAGCTGAAGGCCGGACGCAAGCCTGCGCCTGGCGGCCTAATCCCGATTGCGCACCCGCTCGGCGGGTTTCGCGAGTTCGCGTAGCAAGTATTCTCTAAATTCCTGCGCGTAAGGTTGCGCCGCGAGCGCTTCGCGCATGCAGGCCAGCCACGTATCGCGCTCGGCGCTGCCGATCACGAGATGGGCATGGGAGCGGGGAATGGAAATCGCGCCGTATTTTTCCTGGTAGCGCTTCGGGCCGTTTAACCAGCCACATAAAAATCGCCAGAGCTTGTCGCGCGAGACCTCGAGATCGGGGGCGTGCATGGCACGAATGCCGCGGGCGTCCGTGCGGGTGTCGAGCAGATCGTAGAACTTGTCTACCAGAATTCGTAACCCCGCCTCGCCACCCGCTGCGTGGAAAGAAGCGTCGCCTACCCCGTAGACGGGTTGCGCGGCGGGCGGGGAATCGTCAGAGCTTGGCAATGACTTGCTCGCCGAACAGTCGAATATCGCGCAGCGCCTCGGCCTGCGGCGGTTCGCCCAACTGGCGCATGCGCAGCATCAGATAATCCGGCTTGATCTCCTGCTGCCACATTTGCAGTTGTTCGAGGCATTCGGCAGGCGAGCCCGCGATCAGGCGGTCCTTGGCGATTTTTTCGAAGGTGAGATCTTCTGCGCGCGAGAGATCCTGCAGATACTTATCCGGCGCATAGGCACCGAAGCCGTAGTACCACCGGTGGGTGACCATCGTGGCGTCGCTCTTATCCACGCACGCCTGCCAGGTGTTGCCGATCACACAGTCGCGCATCAGGCACACATAGGGCTTGCGACCGTTGGCAAGGGCCGCTTCGCGATATTGGCGGGTGTACTCTTTGATCACCGGCAGCGATTGGATCGGGTCCGCGATCCAGCCATCGGCCATGCGGCCGGCGCGCGCAATTCCTTCTGGTACCCAGCCTGCCATCCAAATCGGTGGGCCGCCGGCCTGGTAGGGGGTAGGGGTCACACGCACGTTTTCGATTTTGTGATACTTGCTCGCGTGCGAGAACGGTTTGCCGGTCCACGCCTTGCGCAGAACTTCGACGACTTCTTCAGTGCGCCCAACGCGTTGTTTGGGGTTAACCCCAAAAGCCGCGAAGTCCCCCGGTTGATAGGCGATACCGGCCGCGGTGATGAAACGGCCCTTGGTCGCCTGATCGACGACGGCAATGTCTTCAGCGAGGCGGATTGGGTGATACAGGGGCGCCAGCAGCACGCAGGTGCCAACCTTAAGACGCTTGGTGCGCATACCGATCATGCCGGCCATCAACACGGGCGCAGGTAGGTACCCATCCTCCTGTTGATGATGCTCGGTGAAAAAGAAACCGTCGAAGCCGGACTGCTCACACACTTCAGCCTGCTCGATGATTTCATCGATCATCCGCGCGACATGCGCTCCGTGCGGGGGATCCTGCGTGCAAGGGAAATAACCAACGGGCAATGTCATACCGTCCTCCAGCGCGTTATGGGGTAGTCGATGGCGGCATTATCAATCACGCGCACTGTTAATGCATATCAGCCGCGAGCCGACTGTGGTGGTAGGAATAGGAGAAGTAAAACACTGCGCCGATG
>JANOVQ010000129.1:0-5464 GCA_031417495.1 Pseudomonadota bacterium
CCTGACTTTGCGCGCTATGACCTGAGTAGTCTGCGCACCGGCATCATGGCGGGGGCGCCGTGCCCAGTCGAAGTCATGCAACGGGTGTTGCATGAAATGCATATGCGCGAAGTGACTATCGCCTATGGAATGACCGAAACCAGCCCCGTCAGCTTTCAGAGCAATCCGGACGATCCCCTCGCGCGCAGAGTCTCCACCGTTGGGCGTATTCATCCCCACGTGCAAGTTAAAATTGTTGATGCCGAGGGTAGGATTGTGGCGCGCGGCACGCGTGGTGAGCTGTATACCCGGGGTTATAGCGTCATGCGTGGTTATTGGCAGGACGAGGCCCGGACCCGCGATTCGATTGATGCTGCGGGCTGGATGCATACCGGCGATCTCGCCGTAATCGACGACGAGGGTTACTGCAATATCGTCGGCCGAGTGAAGGACATGATCATTCGCGGTGGCGAAAATGTGTATCCCCGGGAAATCGAAGAGTTCCTTTTCCGCCACCCGAAAATCCAAGACATCGCCGTATTTGGCGTGCCCGACCCACGGCTCGGCGAACAGGTTGCGGCTTGGATCAAACTCCACGAGGGACAGGCGGCATCGGCAGAGGACATCAAGGAGTTCTGCCGTGGACAGATTGCGCACTACAAAATTCCGCACTATGTGCAGTTCGTCGCCGAATTCCCGCTGACAGTGACCGGCAAAATTCAGAAATTCATGATGCGCGACGCGCTGATCCGGACACTTAAACTGGAAGTTCCGAAAACTGCGTGAACCAACTACGCACACCCTGACCGGCATAAGTCGCCGGTCAGGCTTGCCAGCCTGCTAGGCCTTAACTCCGCTCAGCACTCCATTGCGCAAAGGTCTTGCCTGCTTTCGCGAGCTTTTCAATCAGCGGTGCCGGCGTCCAGTACATGTCGCCATAACGTGCACGGTACTTCTGCATCGCAGCGTAGACCTTATCGAGACCAACGGCATCCGCATACTGCATGGGGCCGCCGCGATGACGCGGCATGCCATAGCCATGGCAATACACCACATCAATATCGCTTGGGCGCATGGCGATGCCTTCGTCGAGAATCAGCGCGCCTTCGTTGATCATCGAGTAGAACAGGCGCTCGATGATCTCCTCGTCCGAGATTTCGAGCTGGGGAATTTTTAGTGCGCTTGCTTCCGCTTTTGCGAGTGCCATTACTTCGGGATCCGGTACCGGAGTACGTCCTTCGTACTTATACATGCCAGCCCCCGATTTCTGTCCCAGACGCCCCTTGGCAACCAGAATGCCGATCAGGCGGCAGTAAGCGGGATCGTCAGGCTTGTCCTTCCATTCTTTATTGAGCTTATCGAAAACATCCAATCCGGACAGATCAGACACGCCATGGGGGCCCATCGCCATCCCCCAGTCATACGCGACACGATCGATGCGCTCCGGAGAGACCCCTTCCAGCACCATGCGTTGCGCTTCGCGCACATAGGGGAAATACATCCGATTGCCGACGAAGCCGAAGCAGACTTTAACGAGCACACCGATTTTACGGATAGTCTTCGCCAACGCCATGCAGGTGGCGATTACGTCCTTCGCGGTTTTCGCGCCGCGCACAATTTCCAGTAAAGTCATGACATTCGCTGGCGCGAAGAAATGCAGGCCGATCACATCCTGGGGGCGCTTGGTAAAGGAGGCGATCTCATCGACATTCAACGTGGAGGTGTTGCTGGCGAGAATAGCGCCGGGCTTGCACACGGTATCCAGCTTTTCGAACACTTCCTTTTTGACCGCCATGGTTTCGAAGACCGCTTCGATGACGAGATCGGCCGGCGTGATCTCGTTGTAGTCGAGTGTTGGAGTGATCAGCGCCATGCAATTATCCATCTGTGCCTGGCTCATGCGTCCCTTCTTCACGGGGCCTTCGTAATTTGCCCGAATAATATTCATGCCGCGATCCAGGGCTTCTTGATTAATTTCCTTGAGCAGGACTGGAATTCCGACGTTGGCGAAGTTCATTGCAATCCCGCCACCCATTGTTCCACCACCGATCACTGCAACCAGTTTGATCTCGCGCAGCGCGGTGCCTTTCGGCACTTCGGGAATCTTGGCCACTTCGCGTTCCGCGAAGAAGAGATGCCGCTGCGCTTTTGACTGGCTCGATTTCATGCACGCCATGAATAATTCATTTTCGCGTTTAACTGCGTCGGCATAGGGCAGCGCAACGGCGGCTTCCACACATTGCACGATTTGCTCGGGAGCAAAAAATCCGCGGGTATCACGGGCTATGGCTTTGCGATAGTCGGCGAAAAAATTGGCCGGCAGCGCACTGGCGTCGATTTTAATCTCGCGCACCTTGCGCGGACCTTTGCCGTTTTTGATCAGATCGCGGGCAAAAGCGAGCGCCCCGGTTTTCAGATCGCCATCGACGATGGCGTCCACAACGCCCTTCTCGTGGGCGATTTTGGCGGACATCGGTTTGCCGCTGATCATGGCATCCAAGGCGGCTTGAACTCCCGCCAGGCGCGGCAAGCGTTGGGTCCCAGTGGCCCCTGGAAGCAGCCCAAGCGAAACCTCTGGTAAGCCAACCTGCGCCGTCGGGAGCGCGACCCGATAATGACAGGCCATGGCCGTTTCCAAACCGCCACCAAGGGCGGTGCCATGAATCGCCGCTACGATGGGCTTGGCGCAGTCTTCCATTTGATGAACGACTTTCGGTAGCCAGGGTTCCTCAATCGGCTTGTCGAACTCGGTGATGTCGGCGCCGGCGATGAAAGTTCTGCCGTCACAGATTAGAACGGCCGCTTTGGCGCCGGGATCGGCCGCAAAGCGTTCAAAGCAGCTGGCCAAGCCCTGGCGTACAGGTAATGACAGGGCGTTCACGGGGGGATTATCAATAGTAATGACGGCGATTTCGCCATCGAGGGCATAGCTGACAACCTCTGGCATGGGATAAGTTCCTTCCTACTTGCTTGTGCTTTACGGCAATTGGGCGAATGCGCGCGGTCAGAATGGCTGCCGTACGCGAGAGAACTAAGCGCCGCGAGTATAGCCCCGTCTTCATCGCCTCGTCCCAATCACGGCTCGCGGGATATTGCGCGTCGCCATCGGTGCGAGGAACAGTAAGCTACTCGGCAGTGCAGCGCCCGCGTAGCCTGCAATTTGTTTCGGGTTCGCTCGCGACGACAACCGATTCGCTCACGTCGAGGTTCTGTGGGTTTCTCAGTGGAGCCTGCCCGAGAAGACTTGAAGGTTAAATCTCAATTCAATAGAGTTAACGTAAACGTCAAGATAAACACAAAATGGCTACCACAGAATACTCCATCTCCGACCTCGCTCAGGCTTTCACCATCACCCCAAGAACCTTAAGGTTCTATGAGATGAGAGGATTAATAACTCCAAAGAGACATGGAGTTAGCAGGGTTTACTCGGAAAAGGATAAGGTTAGACTGGAGCTGGCATTACGCGGCAAGCGGCTTGGCTTTTCCCTTGAAGAGATCAAAGAAATCATAGAGCTATACGATCCATCCCAACCGGAGGATCCCCGGCAGTTATATTTTCTGCTCCGAAAATTACATCAGAAAAGAAAAGATTTAATAAATAAATTCAATGATATAAGAGAAACTCTTAATGCAATGGATATTATTGAAGAACGCGCCCTCGGAACACTAGGAAAGCGTCAAAACCCACGGGTGAATCAGTTGCCACTCGATATTGATTGACGTCAACGTCAATTTTGGCATTTCTGAGAAGTCTAATTCCGCACTTAACGTTATCTATGATGATATGAATCAAATTAACTCAGGTATCGACACACAGGCCGCGCTCTACCAACAAAACGCCACGGCCATGCGCGCGATCGTGGATGACCTTACGGCCCGGGTGGTGGAATCCACTGCCGGGGGCGGGGAACAAGCTCGCGCCAAGCATTTGGCACGCGGCAAACTCCTGGCTCGAGACCGCGTGTACGCGTTATTGGATGCCGGCAGCCCGTTTCTGGAGCTCTCACAGTTGGCTGCTTATGGCATGTACGGTAACGAGGTTCCGAGTGCTGGAATCGTGACAGGCATCGGTCGGGTGAATGGCATTGAGTGCCTGGTGGTCGCCAACGATGCCACCGTCAAAGGTGGTACCTACTACCCTGAAACCGTCAAAAAGCACCTTCGCGCCCAAGAAATCGCACGTGAAAATCGCTTGCCTTGTATTTATCTCGTGGACTCGGGCGGCGCGTTCCTCCCCAAACAGGACGAGGTCTTTCCTGATCGCGAGCATTTCGGCCGCATTTTCTACAATCAGGCCACCATGTCAGGTTTGGGGATCCCGCAGCTCGCAGTGGTAATGGGTTCGTGTACGGCGGGCGGCGCTTATGTGCCCGCGATGTCGGATGAATCGGTGATTGTGCGTAATCAGGGCACGATTTTCTTAGGCGGTCCACCGCTGGTGAAAGCCGCCACGGGCGAAGTCGTCACTGCCGAGGAGCTGGGTGGGGCTGACGTTCATTCGCGACGCTCAGGAGTCACCGACCATTACGCGCGGAACGATGCCCATGCGCTCGAAATCGCGCGCCGTATGGTCGCTAACCTAAACCACCACAAACGTCCCACGGTGGAGATGGCAGTCGTCGAGGAGCCAGTCTACGCACCTGAAGAACTCTATGGCATCGTGCCGACTGATTTACGCAAGCCCTACGACGTGCGCGAAGTGATCGCGCGGATTGTCGATGGGAGTCGCTTCGATGAGTTCAAAGCCCTTTACGGCACCACTCTTATTACGGGTTTTGCACATTTGTATGGCTATCCGGTCGGTATCATCGCCAACAACGGGATCCTGTTTTCGGAATCTGCGCTAAAGGGGGCTCATTTCATCGAGCTCTGCTGCCAACGGGGGATTCCGCTGGTGTTTCTGCAGAACATCACGGGTTTCATGGTGGGCTCGAAGTATGAAGCTGGTGGCATTGCGAAAGACGGCGCCAAGTTGGTCACTGCCGTCGCCTGCGCCAAAGTCCCCAAATTTACCGTCATCATCGGCGGCAGTTTTGGCGCCGGGAACTATGGCATGTGCGGTCGTGCGTACAGTCCGCGATTTTTGTGGACCTGGCCGAATGCGCGCATCTCGGTCATGGGGGGCGAGCAGGCTGCGGCAGTGCTCGCCCAAGTCCGAAGAGATAATTTCGACGCCCAGGGGAAAGCGTGGTCAGCCGATGAAGAAGAGCAATTCAAAGCGCCGATTCGCGCCCAGTACGAAGCCCAGGGGCACCCCTACTACGCCACTGCGCGGCTGTGGGACGACGGTATTATTGACCCCGCAGAGACCCGTAAGGTGCTCGGCTTGGGAATTTCGGCAGCCATGAATGCGCCAATCGAGCGGACACCTTTTGGCGTGTTCCGGATGTAATGAAAGATATAGTATGTTTGACAAGATTCTGATCGCGAACCGGGGTGAGATCGCCTGCCGGATTGTCAAGACAGCGCGTCGCCTAGGCGTCCA
>JANOVQ010000130.1:0-13713 GCA_031417495.1 Pseudomonadota bacterium
GTCGCAACGGCGGCCGCCAGCGCGGCTGGCGTCCAACGCGGATTATCGCGCAGCAAAATCGCGGCGAGTTCGAACGGTCGCTCAAGCCGAATGCAACCCGAACTGAAGCTACGCGCGGACGCCGCAAATAATTGGCGCGCGGGCGTATCGTGCAGATACACGGCATACGGATTCGGAAAGATGAATTTAATTCGCCCCAACGCATTGTCGTCGCCGGGCGGTTGGCGCACGACGTACGGAAAATTTCGCGCGCGCAGATTCGTCCAGTTGATGCTGCGTGGATCGACGACCCGTCCCTGCTCGAGTACCTGGAGCTTTTTATGCGCGAGATAAGCAACGTTGCGCTGCACGGCCGGGAGGACGTCCTCAGCCAGGATCGTGGGTGGCACGGTCCACGTGGGATTGAGTACGAGGTAAGTGATTTTTGACTTGAAGATTGGGGTTTGGCGAAAAGGGCGACCGACGACGACTCGCGCGCGCCAGCGGATTTGGCCATCCTTCACATAGGCTGCATAGAACGCGGCGATGTTGACCGCAACGAACTCGTCCTCCAGATCATGAAAAATCCAGCGCATGCGCTCGAGATTGACGCGCAGGGTGTCGCTACGGGCGGTCGGCGTCACGTTGAGCGCGGCGCGCGTGGCCAGGCCCACCGCGCCATCAATGGTTAACCCGTGTCGCGCTTGGAAAGCTTGCACCGCAGCGACCAGCGCGGCGTCGTAAAAGGTCGCCTCAAGGTCCGGCGTTGCGGGTAATTCGCCGCCCGCGATCAGGCGCCTGCGCAATTCTGACACGCGCGGATCGCGCTGCCCGGGTTTGAGCGTAGGACCGGCGCTGAGCGGGGGCCACGCCTTCGCGTCCGCTCTGCGATACGCCGCGAGCGCTGTGCGCAGCGCGCCATAGTACGGCCCGGATGGACGCAGCGCGGCGATCGCCGTAGCCAACTCGCCATTGGTGATGGCGGTGGTGAGCCACGCCAGTGGATCGGTCGTGCCCAGCGCGCGCGTATAGTTCCAGTGCGGATAGAGCGCGCGGGGATTCGCCTTGCCGAAGCGTAGGCTGTAGGCGAGCCGGGTCAGACTTTCCGTGAGCACGATCTCCTGCGCGGCGCGCGTGGCTGGCGGCGAGGTGCCAGAGATCGTGAGCGTCGATTGTGGATAATCCCTGGGCGACAGGCCATCGTCCACGCTGCTGACTGCCGCCGCGACCAACGCGACGCGTGCCGGCTCCGACCACATCGGCAGATAATCGCGCGCTGCATAGAGCCGACGAATCAGGCGCAACGCGCGAATATCGACTTCCCCGATACGCAGCGGAGCAGCGCCGGTGAGCAGTGCCCGCAGGTGGGTTTGGGTGTCGGTGAGCAAATCTCCGTGCGCCGCAGCTGCCACCCACAGCAGGCAGCAACCCGCGAGCAGCCGCCGCGAATTCGGCCATGCGCAAGCCCACAGATAGCGTTGTCGTCTATGTAAGGGTGGTAGATTCATCCGCGCGACACTTATACTCCGGTTCCTCGCGTCAACTTCGAGTAGCGTCTTATGCCCGATTATTCGCGATGTACTCGCCGGACCTTTCTGCACCTGAGCGGCGTTGCCTGCGTACTGGCGGCAGCCCCTGCCTGGGCCGCAACGGCGCCGCGCACCTTGTCGTTCGCGCACACCCACACCGGTGAAGCGCTAACCGTCACCTACTGGCGTGACGGTCATTATGTGGCCGAAGCACTCGCCGCGGTGAACCATGTGCTGCGCGATTTCCGCAGCGGGGAACTGCATGTGATCGATCCGGCACTGTTGGATTATCTGCATGCGGTGCAATGCAGCTTAGGCTGCGACGCGCCGTTCGGCGTGATCTCGGGCTACCGTTGTCCGGCCACCAACCAGATGCTGCAGCATGCGGGTAGCGGGGTCGCCTCCTCCAGCCTGCATCTCGAAGGGCGCGCGATTGATGTGCGAATCCCCGGGATTAAAACGGCCAAGTTGCGAGACACCGCCGCTGCCCTTCGGCGCGGCGGGGTTGGCTACTATTCCGCGTCAGGTTTCGTGCATCTCGATACGGGTCGTTATCGGCAGTGGTAGCTTAGCGGCGCACGATACTAACGGTATTCGACTCCGGATCGAACATCACTTCGGCGTCACCACGTTGCAGTTGAAGTATCACCTGCGCAACTTTGTCTTCCAACGTGAACTCATGAGTGCCGTAGTCCGTGCCCTCGCGCAGCACAAAGCTTTCGACCACGCCGCGCAGGGCGGGCGCGGAGAGTGTCGCATAGGGAATTGAGACCGGCGATTGATCATCGGACATGCGCAGGATTAGCGCATCCGGCGCGCGAATGAGCAAGCGCGGCGGGCGCTTAGGCGGCGCGCAGGAGTTCGACTTGCAAGGCGCTACACACCGCTTCGTATTCTGCGGCCAGCTCGGGAATTAACCCCGACAGTTCGCCGAGTTCCGCTGTGCGGGCGCGCGCTTCGAGTTCTGCGCACAGTTTTGCAAAGGTCTCAGCGCCCAGGTTCGCGCTGCTCGACTTCAGCATATGCACCGCACGACTGATGCGCGCGGCGTCGCGGGCAGCGGCTGCCACCTCGATCTCGGTCATTAGGCCGCGCGAACTTTCGAGGTAGATATCCACCAGCTTGGAAAAGAAATCCGGCCGATCTGGACGCTGTAGCTGCCGGATCGCATCGAGCGCGGTGCGCTGGAGGACGGCGCGCGTGGGTCCCTCTGCAGGCGGGGTACCTGGAATTGGCGCTGACGGCGCGCCGGGCGAGGCCACCGTCCAACGCTGCAGCAGCGCATACAGCCCCTGTTCGTTGAAGGGCTTGCTCAGATAATCATCCATCCCGGCGCGCAGGCAGCGTTCGCGATCACCCTGCAAAGCGTTCGCCGTGAGTGCCACGATTGGCAGGTGGCGCGTGCCCTGCGCGCGCTCCCAAGTCCGAATGCGTGAAGTGGCCGCGAAACCATCGAGTTCAGGCATCTGACAATCCATTAAGACGAGGTCGTAAGCCGGCGTCGGCACGGTGACCGCAGACACCGCGGTCACGCCGTCGCTCACCACTGCCACCGCGCAACCCATTTTTTCCAACATGATCCGCGCGAGTTCCTGATTGACCAGATTATCTTCCGCGAGCAAGACCCGCACCCCGACGAAACGCTGGGTAGTCACCGGTGCTGCTCGCGCGCTCACTTCCTGCACAGATTTGGCGCAGAGAATATTCAGCAACGCGCCCAAGAGTTCTTTACGGCGCGCAGGCTTGGTCAGTACCGCTTGAATATTCAGGGCGCGCAACTGGTCCGGTGGGAGCATCAGACTGACTGAACTCAGTAACAGTGCCGGCAGGGGCGAGGCAGCGGGTAACCCGCTAAGCTGCTGTAACAGTTGCAGGCCATCCAGTTCCGGCATTTGGAAATCGGTGATCACGAGATCGAACGGAAAGGACCCGGCATTCGCCAGGCGTGCCAGCGCGAGGGGACCGCTGGCGACGGCCTCGCAGGCTGCGCCCCAGTTTGTCATCTGGCGTTCAAGGATTTCGCGATTGGTCGCGTTGTCATCCACCACCAGGATTCGTTTGCCGCGGAGCGCGGTTGCCGTATCGCGCACAGCGGCACTCTTGATTACCGGCAGCGCAAGCGTGAACGAAAACACGGTGCCCTGGCCAACCTGCGAAGCCACCTCGAGACGGGCGTTCATCATCTCCAGAATCTTGGTGCAGATCGAAAGTCCCAGGCCGGTGCCTCCGTAGCGGCGCGTGGTGGTGCCATCCGCCTGGCAGAACGGCTCGAAGATCCGCCGCAGTGCTTCGGGCGCAATCCCGATCCCGCTGTCGCGTACCTCGAATCTAAGTTCGCGCGTGTGTTCCCCCGTAATGCCAGGACTTACGCGCAGCACGACTTCCCCGGCCTGCGTGAATTTGATCGCGTTCGAGAGCAGATTGGTGATCACCTGCCGCAGACGCACGCCGTCTGCCATGAAGTCGATTCCGCACACGTCGTCGTAATCGAGTGAGAGTTCGAGCCCCTTGGCGTCGCTGGCGCCCGCCAATACGGAGAGCGTGTCTTCGAGCATTTCCCGCAGATCAATCGCGTACACATGCAAGTCCAACTTGCCAGATTCAATTTTGGAGAAATCCAGGATGTCGTTAATCACCGCGAGGAGCGCTTCGCCGGAAGCGCGAATGGTCGTCGTGAAGCGGCGCTGGGTGCCGTCTAAGTTGGTGTCCAGCAACAGTTCCGCCATGCCCATCACGCCATTCATGGGGGTGCGGATTTCGTGGCTCATATTGGCCAAAAATTCAGATTTGGCGCGCGATGCATTGATCGCGAGATCACGGGCCTGTTCGAGATCATTGGTGCGTTCGCGTACCCGCGCTTCCAGTTCGTCGCGCCGCCCTTCGGCGTGCCGCCGTTTGATCTCCAGTCTGCGCGCAATCAGGCAGCCGCCCAAGGTTACAAACGCCACAAACAGGTAAGACAGAATCGCCATCTCACGCGCGGCAGCCACATCATTGCGGGACGAGAACATCGCGTACGGCTGGCCAACCCACAACACCCAGTCAGGATTCTCGTCGGCGATGTCGAGTGGCAGGACTTCAGAATACGGAAGCCCACTCGCTGGCAGTTGCTGGTTGATGGCGTGGACATGCTGTTGCCACTGGCGCTCGTCGCTCCGGCCAGCGGTGTAATCGTAGCCGCGGTGACGCAACGCGTAGTCGCCGCTCGGCAGCAGGCCGGTCAGCACGCGGGTGAGAACGACACCAGAGATCAATCCTTTGTAAGACCCATCCGGCCCGTAGAACGGTACCGAATACACAATTCCTGAGCGATCCTGATCGTTGGGCCGCGAGGCGGAGAAGTAGCGGTTATCGCAGGTTATCAATTCGGGACTGCCCATCGCCGGATAGTGCAGACCAGGAATCTGCTCATCGGTCGCGAAGCGTTGCCGGAACAGCGCGTTCTGACGCTTCATCCAGCGATATTCGTAGATCTCGACTTCTTTAAGTTCCTCTGCCTGATCGTCCTGCGCGAGGTGATCTGCCAAGCCGTCTTTAACCGTGGGACGCGCCGTATTACTGGCTTCCACTGCATCGACATTGCGGCCGAGGATCAGTTCGTCAAAAGTGGTAATTGGCGTTTGCGCGAGCCCGGTGTGCGGATCGATCGCGTCGGGATCCAAATCGGCAGGCACGATATAGATTTCCGACAGCGCAAAGCTGGTGCCGAGATTGTTATAGATCTCCTGCACAGTATGCCGACTGTCGGCGGAGAACGATTCCGCATAGCGGTCGATCCGCCGCACCCCAGGCAGACGTGCCACGGTGCGCAGCGCCTGATAGATATTCTCCAGCGCCGCTTCAACCTGATGCGCGACTGCCCGGCTGGTTTCGCGCTGCTCCAAGCGAAAATGCTCGCGCGCCGCTTCGAGATCTTCCTGGTAACGCCAATTCACACCGGCCGCGAGTCCGACGCCGAGCAACAGCGTGACAAGTTGCCCGCGCATGGCGGCATAGCTGGAACGGTCGCGCGGACGAGGAGAAATGGCAGACATACCGAGGCATAGCGGCCGCTAGCGCTGCCATCTTGAGAGGACGGGAGCCCGATTCAGGGGCGTGCGGTGCCTTTGACGAAGGGTATTTCCGCAGTCCACACCTTGGCACGGACTCTTTTCGCCATCATCTCTGCAAAAATATTTTTGCCGGCGAGCGGCTCGATTGCCGTGATGAACAGCTGGCGACCATTCCGGCCGCCGATGGTGCACGCGATTGGCTCACCATCGGGAATCACCACGGCGTGCGTAGTCGCGCCGCCCTGCGCCACGCGCACCACACGGTCAGAATCGAGCAGGCAGGCCCAGCATCCTTCCTCGCTATCCATGGTTATGCCATCGATGCGGCTCACGCCCGTAAAATCCGCGAACGGCCGGCCCGCGCTCAGTGCGCCATCGTTAAGGATGTCGTAGACCTTGATCGAGGAGAGCATGGTCTCGGCAAGATAGAGGCGTTGTCCATCGGGCGAGATGACGACGCCATTGGCGAAGGCGAGCGGTTCTTTGACGATGGTCGCGCGGCGATCAGGGGCGACGTAGATCAGGCGGCCAGGCGCAGGTTTTTCACCGTGTAATACGCGGGCACCGACATCATCGACGTAGTAACCGCCGCGGCCGTCATCAACGATATCGCCCAGATAGCCGGTGGCGAGCGTCGAGAGATCGCAGTATTCAGTAACTTTACCGGCGGATAGCAGCAGCAGTTTGCAATCAAACATCGAATTGATCAGCAAGTCGCCATTCGGCAGCGCGATCAGTCCGTTCGGTTGATTTTCAACGTCGAGCAAAGTCGTAACCGCGCCTGATTCGGGATCCACGCGCACGACTCGCTGGCCGAGCATGTCCGAGAGCACTAGCGCGTGACCGGTCCAGCGGATGCCTTCCCCAAAGAGCAGTCCGGTGGCCAATTTGCGGGCGATAATTTCCTGCATGATGCGATCCTTAAGCTGCGTGAATGACCGCCGCGGTGACGGTGTTGACCACGGCCGCGGGATCCGTAGGGGCCGCCATCGCGCGCCACGCGATGTGTTGGTCCGGCCGGATCAAAACCAGTGGATAGCCTTGATATTTCTCGCTCGCGATGGGTTCGCTCACGTCCAGAATTGTGAGCGGAACGCCGCGGCTGACGAACGCTGCGTGGAGTGAATCTGCCGCCGGTGCCTGGGCGCCGATCCGCAGCAATGTGAAGCCCGCGCCCAGATCATCGTAGAGCGCGCGACCGGACGCGCGCCAGAAATGCGGGGCGCGCACGCCGGGGCAGGAGGATTCTGCGTATTGGTTGATCGCAAACGGCGGCAAGGTCGCGCCGTCGTAACAGACAATCGGCGAGTCCAGGTAGGCGACGCCAAGCTGCATACCGATGCTGTCGAACTCCGCAAGATTGTGTTGCGTGATCAGCGCCCCGATCTCCGCGCGCCTAGCATCGGCGAGCGGGCCCTCCGCCTCGATCAAGGGATCCTGCACAGGGATTCGGTACAGGTCTTCGAAGATTTTCGCCGCCGAGCCCGCGACCAGTTGGCCGATGGAGCGCCGTTCGGCGGCGTAACTGTCGAGCAGCGCGGAGGATCCCCAACCGGCGAGTGTGGCCGCCAGCTTCCAAGAGAGATTTACCGCATCTTCGATACCCGCGTTCATGCCAAAGCCACCCATCGGAATCCACACGTGCGCCGAGTCACCGCACAGAAACACCCGCTCATTGCGATAGTGCTCGGCCACCAGCGCACGCGCAATCCAGCGTTCCTGGCCCAGCACCTCGTAGTCGATCTCCGCGCCGAAGGCGTGTCTGATCGCTGGGCGGTGATCGTGCGCCTCAAGGTCGCCATCCGGCCCCAGAATCGAATGATGCAACCAGAGATCCTGACCATCGATGGCAATGAGATGGCTCTCGCCATCCGTGTTATAGAGGCGATGCATCCAGGCCGGTTCGTGCGGCCAGCGCCGCCTGAGATCAGGTGCGCGCAGATAGGTGGTACAGAATTTTGAAATACATTCGCGACCCTCGAAGTTAACTTCCAGCGCGCGCCGGATACGGCTGTGTGCGCCCTCACAGGACACCAGGTAACGGCAGCGGATGCGGTGCTGAAGCCCGCTCGCGCATTCCTCGACCACACACTCGACAAACTCAGCGTCCTGCGTGAACGTCAGAAAGCGCCAACCTTCGCGATAATCACACTGCGGAAATTGCCGGAGATGGGCGCGGACAACCGGCTCCATCGCGAGTTGCGAGACGCGATGTTGCGGTTCAGGCGTCGGCCAATACTCATCAATGGCGTGGGTGTGTGGGCGTTGCGCCAGCACGTCGCCTGACGTGCGCAGGCGATAACGCGTGAATTCCTTGCCGACCCAGCGCGTGGCGTACACCACGTCGGTGGGGTGATCGAGCGGCAGCCCGACCTTGCGAATGGCGTCCGCGCAACCGAGGCGTCGAAAGTGTTCCATCGAGCGCGCGTTGGTCGTATTGCATTTCGGGTTGGGCGGCATCGCGAGCCGTTCTTCGAGCACTATGGACGCCACGCCGCGCGCCGCGAGATCGAGCGCCAAGGTGGTCCCGACCGGACCGCCGCCGGCAATCAGCACCGGAATTTCGGTGACGTCAGACATAGTGGAGATTCCTGGTAACTTTAGGCGAGACTAGGGAGGTGGCTTCTCTAAATCAAGCTGAGTCGAACCCGACCCGTCAGGCAAGCAAAGGAACATGACAGATGAGCAACGTCCTCCGGCTCGGTTATTGCGGATTCGAGGTGAGCGATCTCGCGGCATGGGAATCCTTTGGGCGAGATCTGGTGGGGCTCCACATGGAGCGCCACAGCGCAGAGCTCCTGACGGCGCGGATGGACGCCCACGCGCGGCGCCTAATTTTCACGCAGGGTGCGCGCGATGATCTGATCTATGCGGGCTGGGAAGTGGCCGACAGCCGGAGCCTGGCAACGTTGGCGACGCGCTTAAGCGCCGCCGGTTACGCCGTCACTCGCGGCAACCCGGAGGCGGCGCGGCAGCGCGGCGTGGACGAATTTATCGGCTTCGCCGATTCGGCTGGCAATCCCCTTGAACTCTTCTGTGCACCCGCGCTCGCGCTGGCCCCGTGTAAGACCGCGCTCCAAGGTGGCTTCGTGACGGGCGCCAAGGGCTTGGGACATTACGTCGCCGGACATCCCGATCTGGCCGCCGCGCGGGCCTTGTACTGCGACATTCTCGGCTTGCGGGTGAGTGACTACATCTTCATTCCGAACCCCGATGGCAGTGTGCTGCGCGCGATGTTTCTGCATGCCAACGCACGTCATCATTCAGTCGCCCTGGTGGAGACCAAGTTGCCGCAGACGATCGATCATTTTTTCCTGCAAATGGAGAAATTCGAAGATGTGGGCAGCGCTTATGATCGATTTATTGAATCCCCGTACGTGATACGTAATTCGCTTGGCCAGCATCCCAACGACCATGCAATTTCGTTTTATGCCGCGACGCCGGCGCGGATCATGATCGAGATCGGCTGGTCCGATTTTGATCTCGTCGAGGCCGGGTGGTCGACCCGCACTTTTGATCGCACCAGCGTATGGGGGCATCGACCAGGCAAGACCCGCTGAGGACACCGCAACAATCGCTGAGGACAATTTTTTGAGTCGTCCTCCCGCGCGCAGACGCGGGATCCAGGGGCGCACAGATGTTCAGCATGGATCCCGGATAACCGCTGCGCGGTTTCCGGGATGACGGTGGTGAGGTTTCCGAAGTGACGGCGGTGGGGTTTCCGCGGCAAGGGGATTGGAGGGAGCCAGTCAGCTCGCCTGGCGTGAACGCTCCACCAAGACTCGCCGCAACAATTTGCCCGCCGGCGATTTTGGCAACGCATCAATAAATTCGATCCTTCGCAGCTTCTTATAAGGCGCCACCCTCGCGGCAACATAGGCCAGCAAAGTTTCCGCGTCGACTTCCCCGCGCCGCACAACATAGGCGATGGGCACTTCACCGGCTTCGTCATCGGGCCACGGGATACAGCCCGCATCGGCCACCGCTGAATGGCTGAGTAACACGGCTTCGAGTTCGGCGGGTGCGACCTGGTAACCTTTGAACTTGATCAATTCCTTCAGGCGGTCCACCAGGAAACAGCAACCCGCCGCATCGCCATAACCGAGATCTCCGGTGTGCAGCCAGCCAGCGGCATCGATGGTGGCGGCCGTGGCCTCCGGTTGCTTCAAGTAGCCTTGCATCAGGGCTGGCGAGCGAATGCAAATCTCGCCGTGCGCGCCGAGTCCGAGCAGCGCGCCGCTGACCGGGTCGAGCACTTTCCAACTGACATTAGGCAGCGCGATCCCCACCGACTCCGGCGGATCTTCCGGGCGCTGGACATGGCTCGCACCGGCCAGTTCGGTCATGCCGAAGCCCTGCCGAACTTTCACGCCCAGGCGCTCCTCCAGGCCGTTCGCGATTGCGCTCGGCAACGGTGCGGCAGCAGACACGATCATGCGCACCGAGGTCAGGTCGTAGTTCGAAATTGTGGGGTGATGCAGCAAGGCGAGGGCCACCGGCGGCACGACCACCACGAAACTCGCGCGATAGCGCGCGATTGCCTCGATGTACTGCCCGAAGTCGAAGCGGGTTTGGCTGATGACCGTGCCACCCATCGACGGCGCTACTCCGAGATAGAGTGTGATGCCATAGATATGAAACATCGGTGGCACGCCGGCGATCACTTCTCCGTCGGCGAATTGATTCGGTCCGTGGATAATCTGGCAGGCGTTCGCGACCAGGTTGTAATGGCTGAGCAGCACCCCTTTCGCTAACCCAGTGGTGCCACTTGAGTACGGCAGAAAGGCAGTGTCGCGCTGCGGATCGATGGCGATCACCGGTGGCGTGTCGGCGCAGGCAGCGAGTTCGGCGAACGAGTTAGCGCCCGGGGCGGTGCCGAGGACGAACAAATGTTTGAGCGCGAGATCAGCAAGCGTCGCGCGATAGGTCTCCAGTAATTCAGGCACGGTGAGCAGATAGCGCGCGCCTGAGTCCTGCAGTTGATGCGCCACTTCTGCTGGTGTGTAGAGCGGATTGACGGTAGTCACGATGCCGCCGAGTGACGTGACGGCGTAAACCGCCACCGCAAACTCCGGGCAATTCGGCAGCGCGATCGCGAACACGTCGCCCTTGCGCAAGCCGAGTGCCGCCAGACTCGCCGCCACTCCGCTCACTTGCCGCAATAGATCACGATAACTGAGCGTGCGACCACTCGAGGCATCGATGAAGGCGGCACGCGTGCCGAAGGTGGCGGCCTTGGCCAGGACCACTGCGGGATAGCTCAGTTCCGGAATCACGACATCCGGCAGCGGGCTGCGATGAATCATCGGGGTACCTGGGAGGGGCGGGCGTGAGGAGTGTAGCCAGTTGCGCGTTGCCGCGCTCGTGGTACTCAGTCGCAAGTTCGGCCGGTCGAAATAAATCCTACGCCCTGGCGGGCAATCGAACTCACCCACACCTTCTGCGATAATCCGGGGACTCGTCAACTCCGGCGAGCGTGCATCAAAGGTCCTCTCAAAGCCCATGCCAGCGATCCTGACACGCCGTTGCCTCTCAAGAATTCTGCGCTCGCTTGCACTGGAGGGGATGCTCGGAATGTTGGCCAGCGCAGTCTGCGCTGCCGAACCCGCGCCGGCCCCGCCGCCGCCCGTCGTCACCGTGGCTCAGCCTGTGCTCAGGAAAATCACCGAATGGGATGAGTACACGGGTCGTTTCGTTGCTCAGCAGCGAGTCGAAGTGCGCGCGCGCGTCTCGGGTTATCTGGAGGCCGTGCATCTGGCAGAGGGCCAGCAAGTGGAACAGGGCGAACTGCTGTTCGTGATCGACCGTCGCCCGTTCGAAGCCGAAGTGGCACGCGCGCGTGCCGAAGTCGCACGCGTGACGACGACCCTGCGCGTGGCGCAGCTTGAATTCGAACGCGGCGAACGCCTGGAATCTTCGCGCGCGATGAGCCGCGAAACCATGGAAGAGCGCCGCGCGCGGCGTGATTCGGCACAAGCCGAGGTCGACGCGAAAGCGGCTAAATTGCGCCTGGCGGAGCTCAATTTGAGTTTCACCGAAGTCCGTGCACCACTGAGCGGCCTGGCCTCCGACATTCGCATCGATGTGGGCAATCTGATCGCTGGCGGCAGTGCGGATTCTACGGTGCTAACGACGATTGTGACGCTGGATCCCATTGAACTTGAGTTCGAGGGATCAGAGACCGAGTTTCTACATTACACGCGCCTCGATACCGCCGGCACCCGGCGCTCCTCGCGCCAGATGGCCAATCCGGTTGAGGCCAAATTGCTCGATGAAGAAACCTGGGCGCACCAGGGGCGCATGACCTTCGTCGACAACGAAATCGATACCGACAGCGCGACCATGCGCGGGCGCGCCACCTTTCCAAATCCCGAGCACGTATTACTCCCTGGCATGTTTGCGCGCCTGCGGCTGTTAGGGGTGGCCGATCATGACGCCGTGCTGATTCCCGATATGGCGGTGGTTGCCGATCAGGCGCGCAAGCTCGTGATGGTGGTGGACCAGAAGAACATTATCGAAGCGCGGCCGGTGATCCTGGGGCCGTTGATCGACGGTCTCCGCGTGGTGCGCAGCGGACTCACTGCAGATGAGCGAATCGTCGTCAATGGCGTGCAGCGCGCGCATGCCGGCCAGGCGGTGACTCCCGAGGAAGCCCCCGCTACGTCCGCCGCTGCACACTGATCGCGCATGCGTTTCTCGCATTTCTTTATTGAGCGACCGATCTTCGCAGCGGTCATCTCAATTCTCATCACCCTGGTCGGTGCCATTGCGTATTTCTCGCTGCCCGTGGCGCAGTATCCCGATATCGTGCCACCAACCATTCAGGTGACGGCCACGTATCCAGGCGCCAGTGCTGAGACGATTGCCGCAACGGTCGCCACCCCCCTTGAGCAAGAGATCAATGGCGTTGATGACATGCTCTTCATGCAGTCGTCGGCCACCGGCGACGGCCGCCTGATCATCAGCGTGACATTTGAAATCGGCACTAATCTCGATCGTGCGCAGGTGCTGGTGCAGAACCGGGTCGCGATCGCAGTGCCGCGACTGCCCGAGGACGTGCGGCGGCTCGGCGTGAATGTCGTCAAGAACTCGCCCGACATGTTGATGGTGTTGCATCTGTATTCACCCGACGGCACGCGCGACGGCACCTATCTTTCCAACTACGCACGCACCCAGATGGTCGATCGGTTGGCGCGCTTGAAGGGCGTTGGTCAGTTCAGCATTTTTGCTGAGCGGGCCTACTCGATGCGGATCTGGATCGATCCTGAGCGCGCCGCCGCACGTGATTTAACTGCTGGCGAAATTGTCGAGGCGGTGCGCCAAAACAATGTGCAGGTGGCCTCGGGCACGCTCAATCAGCAACCGATGTCAGCGCCAGCGGCGTTTGAGCTGCCAATCGAGTCACAGGGCCGCTTCATCGATCCCAGCCAGTTCGACGATATTGTGGTTAAGCGGAGCACGGGCGGACGGGTGACGCGCCTGAAGGATGTCGCAAGAGTGGAACTGGGCGCGCAGGACTATTCGACCATCGGCTACCTGGATGGGAAGCCCGCGCTACCGATCCCGATTTTTCAGCGGCCCGGCTCGAACGCGCTGGAGACGGTGGCTAGGATCGAAGCGGAAATTGCAGCGATCAAAATTGATATGCCGCCCGGTGTCGCTGCCGAGATCGCGTTCAACCCGACTAAGTTCATCGAGCAATCGGTGGACGAAGTTTACTTGAGCATCTTTCAAGCGATGGTATTGGTAGTGCTGGTCATTCTGCTGTTCCTGCAATCATGGCGCGCCGCGATCATCCCGGTGCTGGCGATTCCGATCGCGCTCATCGGCACTTTTGCGGTGATGCGGGCGTTTGGTTTTTCGATCAACAACCTGACCTTATTTGGGCTGGTGCTCGCGGTCGGGATCGCCGTCGATGATGCGATTGTGGTGGTGGAGAATATCGAGCGCTATCTCGCCGAGGGCCTGAACCCGCGCGAAGCGGCGCACAAAACGATGGATGAGGTGAGCGGCGCCTTGATCGCCATCGCGCTGGTGTTGGCGGCGGTGTTTGTGCCGACGGCATTCATCGCGGGCATCTCCGGCGCGTTTTATCGCCAGTTCGCGCTGACAGTCGCCAGCGCCACTCTCATCTCGGCGCTGGTGTCGCTCAC
>JANOVQ010000131.1:0-4493 GCA_031417495.1 Pseudomonadota bacterium
CTTCACGTCCCATTCCGATTTCAGATCGGGCTTTTTGTTCTTAGGCTCGCTGTCGTCAAAGCCACCCCACTTGGCAGCGTAGTACAGCGGAGACTCAAGAATGTCGGCGCTGGCGGTCGGCTTGACCGTGAACGTAAAAGACTGCGCGCCGCGCTGGCCGCCGGTTTCCGATAGCGCGCGACAGTTGTTACAGCCGCGAACCCCGGTGGGATCGGTGCCGACGCTCGCGAAGTAGTTGCCTCCTAGGATTCCGGAATACGCATGGAAACCGTCCTGGGTGGTGCCATTGGTGATAAACCCGAAGAGCTGACCGTTAACGCTGGATGAGGCGACCGCCTTAGTGATGACCTGGATGGTCGCTGGCGAGACATTCGTATTGACGCGATATTCCAAGGTGCCCCACATGTCCTGGTCATAATCACCGCCCTGCTCGCTGTCCTCCCAGTTGACATAGAACTTCGCATAAAAGTGCCCGGTCCCCGTTGCAGCGGTGGTGCTGACGGCGCTCGCGACTTCCGTGTGCGGCACGACAATCCGGAAATCGACCAGTGCGCCGCCGCCGTCGTTGAGCGGATTGTTGGAGGCTTCGTTGCTGTTATTGCCACCGACTCGCAAGCGGTAGGCTGGCAGCAACTTGACGATGCTGCTGGCGGTTGCGGCGTTTGCGCCAATCGGCACTTCGATGATGGGCGTGCTGGTCGCCAGCGAGACGGCAAACGTAGTCACCGTCTGGTCGCCCTTGAAGGCGACGTTGGTCCGGAGGTCGTTGGTGTGCGCGTAATGCGCAAGCCCTGCCATGAAAAATGAACCGCGCACGGTTGGCGCCTCAGGACATAAACCTGAGGCATCGCCCAGCGAGGCCACGGTTTTCGACGTGCAGAATTCGTCGGTGTTGGCAGCCCCGGTGCCTGCGCGACCGATAAAGAAATTCTTGCCTGTAATAATGCTTTCGGCATCACCCGGAATGCCGTCGCCAACAGTCTTGGTGGTGGCGGCCACATCCCCAAAGGTACTGCCATAGACCGACGCGTCATTGTCGTAGGAACTCACGCTGGCATTGAACACAATCGAATTCAAGGACGCGCAGAAGTTATCCGTCGTTAGCGGATCAGTGGTCCAGCTATCCTGTACCAACCCCGCAATCGAGGGGGTATCTGTTGCATTGAACGCGCTCGTTGGCGCGCGCCCGCTGCTCAGCGCGAAATAGCGCAGTGATTCGAGATAGATTTCAGAGATGGGGTTGCCCCAGCTGCGGCACTTGCCTTCCACGATGTCGGTGAGCTGAAACGCGCAGTCGTCGCCACCGTCACCCGAGAGGTAGGTCCCGTTGCCGTACCCATAGCCGTAGATACGCACGGCGTTCAAGGTACGGATGATGCCGGGCTGTGTGCCGGTTTTCACGATGAAGGTGCCGTTCGCAGTATCGATTTCGTCGGTGAGCGCGCCAACCGTTTTGCGGAGCACCCCGCCCGAAATATTTTTTTCGTAGCTGCCCGTCATGAGCCCGAATTTCACCTGACCATCCAAACCATAGCGCTGCAAGAGGCCTTCTGGTTTCAAATTGCTGCCGTAGGCTTTGCAGTTTTCGAGGTTGCGATTGGAATCGAAAAAGGTCGCTTCGCAGGTTTTGATCCTCACGATGTGGTCGCGCGAGCCGCCGGGTGTTTTGAGTTCCTTGCTGGATGCAGGATCAGCACCATCAGCGAAAATACCGGATTCCGCCGAGTTGTTACTGTTCACGTTAATGTTCTGCGCCGCGCCTGAGGTAGGCTCATTGGCCCACGTGCACTGGCGGCGTTCGTTACTGTTCCAAAGTTGATAATTCTCCTTCACTACGCGCAGCATTGGTGCCGGATTCGGCGCCTCGGTCGGCGTATTGCTAGCCACACCCTGTGAGCTGCCGCTACTCTTCATGGAGATATTGCAGAGCGTAATGCCTTCGTTGGCGTCGTCGATACCATTGTTGTTGCCGCCATTCGCCTTATCCACTTTTAAGGTGCCGAAGGAAGACGGGACCAGGCTGTTAATATCCGCGCCGTTGTAGTACTTGGCAAAACTGTGCGCATCGCCTGGCAGATGCGCACGTTCGAGGATGGTGCTCGAGGCGGTATCGCCGGTAGCCACCACCGAAACTGGCACGCGGTAGCCGCCGTAGAGAATTTTGCGCACGATGTCCATCCGCGTCATCGTCGCCCAATTCAGGAAATTGCCGCTCCATGCATTATCCAAAGCCCCGTCACAGTAATGCTTGTTAGCACCGCCGGCGATGCCGGAGGCCGAGAACACAGTCGAAGCATCGCTATAGAGGTAGCAGCGTTCGGAATGAAAGTAGCCGTAATAAGTGAAGGTATCGTCGTAGGTCCGCTCGATGTCCCCGTCGCCCGTGAGATCCGTGTAGTCGTTATAGGCCTTCAACCAGTACTGATGGTCCATCGACATCGTGAGCATCACCAGCGGTGGCACGTTCTGCACGATTTCGATCGGCGTGGCCGAATAGGTGGCCTGGAGGGCCCCTGAGAGATTGGCTGCAGAGGCGACGGGCGACCATAGACCCGGCACGCAGCTGAGACTCAATACGATGCCCTGGCAGAATGCGCTAAACAAATTTCGAATCTTCATGGCTTTCTCCAACAATGACCGCGTCTGAACGGGTTCAGTTCAGCAGCGCGCGAAAATCTGCGGTGGTTTCGACGCTCGCGTTGCCGGCACTGCGGCCGACTGCGCGAATCTGATAAATCACGTAATTCAGGCTGGTGTCCTGGCCGAGGATTTTTCCGCTG
The DNA here is from genome assembly GCA_031417495.1 of Pseudomonadota bacterium. Taxonomy (GTDB): domain Bacteria; phylum Pseudomonadota; class Gammaproteobacteria; genus CAIKBL01. Next base: position 2,781 of record JANOVQ010000131.1, read on the forward strand.
TCTGGCTTCTCGCCGAGTTTGGTCACCCACACATCGGTGCGGATGTCCTCCGAATCCACTTTGTTATCGGCATTAACGTCCGAAAAAAATTTAAGGTCGGGGGCGGCTTTACGCGCTGCAGTAGCGAGGTCAGCCAGCGAGTAAGGTTGGCGAAACGGGGCTTTGTCAGCATTGGTGTCCATCACCTTGATGAAGGGAGCGTATTTGTCTAAGTCCGGCACCCCGTAAGCCGCACTGGACATGCCGCCGGCGACCAAGGCGGCGGGCCATGCGCCCTGGTAGTAAGTGTGGGAATCCAGAATTGCGCCGATCATCATCCGCACCCCCTCCGAGGCCTGGAACGCGCGTCGATTCAGGGCGGTGTTGGTCGTCATTTTTAAATCCAACGTGGTCGAGCGCATGGCGACCACCGCCACCATGGTCATCACCAACAACAGGACCAGCGCGACGATTAGGGCGAACCCCTGCTGCGGCTTTAGGGGATGATGGGAAGGTCGGGTTTTCATCAACGTTTGTTCCGAGTTTGATTCCGGCTTTGGACTGAGGTGTTGTACACCTTGCGCCGGAAGGGTTGGTCGCTGGCGGCGATGGCGTAGGGCACACCGGCACCAGCGGCCCCGCCATAGAGGCGATAGGTTTTGGTGTCTTGGAAAGTGACATCGCGTTCGCCGTTGCGCAGCACCAGGCTCACGCGGGTATCGACCACGTTGCTCCATTCGGGTCCTTTGCCGGTACCAGCCTTGACCGCAGTCGCATCGACAAATCGATTCGGCGAATGATCGTCGTCGTCATCCACGCCATACAGGATTTGGAATTGCTCGACGCCCGCCACGACATCTTCCTGCACCATCACACCATTGCGCAGCACCAGGCGCGCGAGGGTTGGGGTGGTGTCGTCTGCGGCATCGCATAAGGTGGGATCGCCAAGCGCTTGCGAGGCACAATTGCGAATGAAAAAAATCTCCACGTTCATGAGATAGTTCGCAATCAAGTCCGCGTTGTGGTCGGTGGCCGCGGGTTGCTGGATATCCGGCGGCCCCACGCCACCCTCGTACCGCGCAAAGTCTGCACCCTTGAAAACATCGGCCCCGCCTGCCGCACGTGCGCGGACGAATTGGGTGCCCGCGTTGGCGGCTTTTTTGACGTCGGCATCGGGTAATCGCTCAGCGCCGGCAAAGCGCAGAACCAACACATCCGTATTCGGTCGATAGTCCGCCGCCGGGATGCAATTGAGCGGCGAGGCCGCTACCCCATCAAAGCCTTCAACCCCATAACCTACCGCAAGGCCAGGATCGCTGTTGTTAAACACCGGGCTTTGCGCGCAGTCCACTGCTGGGGCGATGGTCTCGACCGCGATCCTTTCAGGTTTCGCGCCGCCCCAGTGGCCCGCCATGCGGATGCTGTATTCGAGTTGATTGAGGGCATAACGCGAATCTTCGTTCAACACGTTAATGCCTTCCTGGATGCGATAGGCCTGTTTGTTGCTGACGAAGAGCTGGACGATGCCGGCAAGCAGGATCAACCCAACTGTGATAGCCACCATCAACTCGATCAGCGTTATCCCGCGCTGGGATTGACACCTACTCCGATGCGCGTGCAGTGGGTGATGTTTCACTGAGTGCCTCTGTTTAAGCCGCGGCCTCATTTGATTCCATCCACTGCCATGTTGGCGTAGGGCGTCACGCGTACGTAGAGGTGTTTGGTGCCGGTGTC
>JANOVQ010000132.1:0-2527 GCA_031417495.1 Pseudomonadota bacterium
GTGCCGGCGGCCGGTTGGGGCTTTTGTCGTCGCTTGCGCACATTGCCGCGACAGTCTCTCTGACGAGCGGGGTCGCCATCGCGACATTCTTGGCTGCTCACGGCTGGCTCGCTATCCGCAATAACCCTGAGCGCGACATTGATTACATCGTTCGGTTTCGTGATGGCCTTGACCAATGGCTGGACCTGATCGGAACGAGCTCCGCTTGGCTCTGGTTGTCAGCGCTCGTTGCGATTGCTTCGATCTGGGTTGCGGCACGCTCATCTCAATCCAAAAAGCGTTGGCAGGAAGCCTTCGATGCAAGGGCAGCCGCAGTGCGCGCGTCGATAGCGGATATGGACGACAACCAACTTCGAGAACTCGCGGGAGAAGATGCTCCTGATGAGGCTGCATTGCGCGAGCACTATAAGGGCTATGCGCAACGTAATCGGAACAGGCTAGAGCCCTACCTCACTGAGCCGGCGGTCACAATCGGGGAACAGCAGGTTTCTCTTTCCCTAGCCGACTTGCAGCAGCTTAAGCATCAAATCGAAGAAGAAGCTGAAGAAAAGACCAGCGACGATGAGCGCGAGAGATCGCTGCAATTCGCTACCAATGTCCAGCAAACCATTGAGCGCATTGAATCGAATATTTCCGTCGAACTTGAGTTACCGGATGGAACTCGGCGAATTTGCAGCATCGCCGAAGCATGGCCCCTGCTCGAACTAAACGAGGTCGCCGTTGACGACGCGCTCGTCCTCGTATTACGAGAAAAGCTTACTGAGGCCGCGGTGCAACACAGGATAAAGCAGCACGTGCAGGCTCCTCAAAGCATGAATCGGTCTGAACCGGAGCTCTTCCACGAATGGGTGGCCACTGTATCGACGTCGGTAGCCGCTGTGAAGGGGAGTTCATCGCTAGGGAGGTGGGCCGCAAGAGCGGCTACCGTTGCGCTGGCTTTCAGTCTTCTCGGCTTTGCCGGCGTTCCTCTCGCAGCAACACTTGAGTATCAGGCCCGCACGCTCCAACTTGCACTGCTCGAGCAAAGGGACAGTGCATCGGTCGTCGACGCCGTCAAAGCGGCGAGGCGACCACCTCCACCCGCCGCCAACGATGAGGAGACGCTGGCGGACGACGAAACGACTGTCACATATGTCCGGTCCACGCTGCGTGCTCAGGCCGCCTCTCGCTTGCTTAGCTATCTACCCAATGAGGCGAACCGGGGTGCTGTGCGGCGTCAAGCCTATCAACTCGCTTCGGTCGAGGCACGGCGCGCAATTCTAGGAGCCTGCGAACGGGTTGCAGCACCGCGGCTAGACGCTGGGGCTGAGACGCAGGGCTTTACTCACACTGACGCGCGCCCTATAAACGGCGCTACAGCACTCGACGACCCAATCGATCGCCGAATAGCGGACTTCCGCGAAGATCCAGGTTTATGGCGCAACCTAAGGCGGGAGGCGGCCCGCCCTGCCCGCTCATCAGAGGCGCTCCACGCATTGTTCCAGACGGCCTTTGGTGAGCGGTTACCTACGGATCCGATCATTGCACAAGCACGCCAAGACGTGGCGGATGCCGCGCGCGATATCGCCGAAAAGGGCAGCGCTTCCGTGCCCCCGTCTCACTCAGACGTTGGGCATCACGGCGCGCCGCTTACTGCTCGCGAACAACGGGTGGTTACCGATTTCCACGCCACTCTGCCCGATTTGGTAGAAGGGCAGAACGCACGATTTACAAGGGGAGAGATAGATTCCGGCTCGCTCAACCGCGTTGCCTTGCGAAGTGGCAATGGGCGCGCTCCCGTAGCACATTACGAAAGGTTGTTTCCGGCCGTAACCGCTGACGCGGGTACGTTTCCAATCCCGGGAAGCTCATCGCGTTCACTGACCAGTTCGGCGCGATCGTTTCGTATGGTTCGTTTCAGCTCCCGCGTAGGGGGCGTGGTTATCGGGCGCGATCCGACATCGGTAGAGCCAGACGTCAATGTCACTGACTTCGCCTGGACGACGCGCGCGGATGGTCAAGTAGGCCTCCAGTTGTATCTAGGTGAGCGAAAGATTGAGCTCGGACCGTATCGACCTACGATCCTCAATCAAGCGCTTGCATACGCGGCTGATTCCCGAGTTGTGACAACCACGTTGCCGCTACCGTCGGAAGATGAAGAAAGGGAAAACGATGGCGATAAGGACCAAATTCCCGCGCGACGAGTAGTGGTCCATCCCGCACTAGAAGACACGGCACTCGCTTGTCGGGCCATTCAGATCGATCGATTCGTCGACGCTTTCGGTTTTTCCGGAGAGCACGAATCAGGAAATGAGCAGCGGCGCATGAATGTAATACGCGATGGGGTCACTGCGCTTGGTGGGTTATTGTCGACACTTGCGTCGGCTCCAGATTATCAGCAGAGCGAACTCTTTGACGCGATTAGTGCTCGTTACGGAACAGAAATTTTCGACCGAATAGCGCTGGCAGTTAAATCGTGCAACCGACGAGAAGACTGTCTGCCGGTATTCTATTACAAGGATCTAGAGCTCGGTGCCGGTGCGATCGG
>JANOVQ010000133.1:0-2875 GCA_031417495.1 Pseudomonadota bacterium
GACGGTCACCGCACAACCGGCAACAAGCGGTCGCGTGGCATTGACATTCGCCGTGCGCGACACCGGCATCGGTCTCACTCCGGAGGGCATGGGGCGGTTGTTCCAGTCGTTCTCGCAGGCGGATTCCTCGACTACCCGTAAATACGGCGGCACGGGGCTTGGGCTTGCAATCAGCCGGCGGCTCGCCGAGTTGATGGGCGGACGGATGTGGGCCGAGAGCGCGGGACTCGGCGCGGGATCGACTTTTAGCTTCGATATCGAGGCGCTGATCGCCGACGCGCCGCATGCCCGTAGCCGCGACTTCGTCGGCCCCCAGCCCGAGCTGCGCGGCAAACGGCTGCTGGTGGTGGACGATAACGCGACCAATCGACGAGTGCTGGCGTTGCAGGCGGAAAAGTGGGGCATGGTGTCACGCGCGACTGAGTCCCCAGCTGAGGCCTTGCGCTGGCTGGCAGCGGGTGAGGTATTCGATGCCGCCATTCTCGACATGCACATGCCGGAGATGGATGGTTTGACACTGGCCGGGCGCGTGCACGCGCTGCGACCCGAGCTGCCGCTGATGCTGTTCAGTTCGCTCGGCCGGCGCGAAGCCGGCGATACCGAAGGGCTGTTCGGTGCGTATCTGATGAAGCCGATGCGCCAGTCGCAGTTGTTCGATGCACTGGTTGGATTGCTGCTGCATGACGTCCCTGATCGACCCGTGGCACCGGTCAAGCCCAGCATGGATCCCGCCATGGCCGCGCGCCATCCGCTGCGCATACTCCTGGCTGAGGACAATGTCGTGAACCAGAAGCTCGCGCTGCGCCTGCTGCAACAACTCGGCTACCGCGCCGACCTCGCCGCCAACGGCGTCGAGGCAATTGAATCCGTCGCCCGCCAGATCTACGACGTGGTGCTGATGGACGTGCAGATGCCGGAGATGGATGGGCTGGAAGCTTCGCGGCGCATCACCACCAGTTGGCCTTTAACTGCGAGACCACGCATCGTCGCGATGACCGCGAACGCCATGCAGGGCGATCGCGAGATGTGTCTGGCCGCTGGCATGGACGATTACCTCACTAAGCCAATTCGCGTGAACCAGTTGGTTGAAGCGCTGACTCAGGTGATGGCGCGGAAGGATTCGTAAGATGGCGAAGATCCCTGGTATCGAAAACGCGTCCGTGAAGATATCCAAAGTGACCGACTACCTTTTAGCGACCACTCATCCGGACGGGCGAAGTAAAGCCGAGTTCTTCATGCGATTTGGATTCACCCCCAAAAATAAAGATGCCTTAATCGAGGCTCTACTTGGAATCGCACGCGATAATGAGGTCGTCGAAGTCGTGGAATCGGCATTTGGTACGCGTTATGTTATTGACGGCCCACTGCAATCACCCGATGGCAAAGCACCCACTATTCGAACAATATGGATTATCGAGAACGAGCGGCCAGCGCCGCGCCTCGTGACGGCCTATCCAATGTAGGAGCAAGGTTATGACGATTAAAGAACACGAGCGAGTGATATTGACGATGGATTTGCCACTACACCGCCTCGCTGCTGGCGACGTGGGAACGGTAATCCATGTATATGACGACGCGGCGGCGTTCGAAGTTGAATTCGTCGCACTCGACGGCGCGACTATCGCGATAGCCACTGTTGATAAGCAGCAGGTCAGAAAAGTACTGGCTCGCGAAATCACCCACGCTCGACAAGTTGCCTGAATGACCTCGCGAATTGAAGCTGCCGCTGCTGTTCGCCTGGTTTTACTACATGACCAACATCATTGAACCGCAACTCGAGAAGGTTGCCGAACTGTGTCGGCGATCCGGGGCACGACGCCTGGAAATCTTCGGTTCTGCCGTCCGGTTGGATTTTAATCCAATGTCCAGCGACCTCGACTTCTTGTTGGAGTTCGACGATCTCCCACCGACACGTTACGCCGACGCCTATTTCCTGCTTAAGAAAAGCTTGGAAGCTCTCTTCGGCAGACAAATCGACCCAGAAACTGGCAGCGAGATCCTCAAGCTCGCCCGCGTGGTCGGTTTTCGTAACGTCCTCGTACATGGCTACACGAGCCTCGACAACCGAATTGTCTGGGATGTCATCGAGACTAATCTCTCGGCGTTACTCACCTCACTAGAAAGCCTTCTTGCGCAACCCTAACGAAAATCAGCTTGTAGGTTGGGCTTCGCTTGTTGGGGTTCACATAGTTCACCCCAACCTACGATTCTGTGGCTACGTCACCCGCGCGTAACGATCTATCACATGGCCGATGATTTAATCGATCACGACACTTTCACCGAATTGCAGCAAACCGTGGGCGCTGAATTTGTCGTGGAACTGGTGGACACTTTCCTGGAGGAAGCGCCGCAAATGCTGGCCGAACTGCGCACCGCGTTCGCCGCACAGGCAGCAGAGCCGTTCCGTCGCGCAGCCCATTCACTAAAGACCAACGCGAATACCTTCGGCGCTCTGGCGCTGGGCACGCAGGCTCGCGTGCTCGAGCAAGGCGGGTTGCCGAGTGACGCGAGCGGCCTCGATGCGCTAGAGACGCTCTACGCCAAGACAGTGACTGCGCTGCAGGCGCTCGCCCGTGAGTGAACGCGGCGCGCGGCTGCTCATCGCGGACGATAACAAAGTGAATCGTCTGCTGCTGACCCGCAGCGTAGAACTGCACGGCCATAAGGTAGCGAGCGCGGAGAACGGCCGCGTCGCGCTTGAACTGCTAAGGCGCGAACCTTTCGATTTGATGCTACTCGACATCGAAATGCCCGAGATGGATGGCTTCCAGGTCATGGAGCAGCTTGCGGCCGATCCGCTATTGCGCGACCTAGCCGTGATCGTCACCAGTTCGCTCGAGGGCCTCGCACATGTGGTGCGGTGTATCGAACTGGG
>JANOVQ010000134.1:0-12365 GCA_031417495.1 Pseudomonadota bacterium
GCTTCGCGTGCCAGTGAGATCGGAGAAATCCGCGAAAGGGCCAACCGACCCCATGGGCTGGATGCGGGCGGCCCGCGCCGCCGCGACCACCATCATCGCGAAGTGGTAGAGCATGTCGGCACTGGGAATCGCCTCGATTTCTGTCGCCAGGTCCTCGGCGCCGAGCCCGAGCGCCACCACGCGCGCGTCGGCCGCGGCGATCGCCGGGAGGAGCGGCAGTGCATCCGGCGTCTCGACCACCGCGACGAAGCGCGTATACCCGATCGCCATGCCTTGCGCCGCTTCCCGCGCGGCGACGACCTCCGACAGAAGGCGGACATGCTCCGGTCCCATCACCTTGGGCAGCATCAAGGTGCCGACGGCGGGCATCACCGCTGCCGCGATATCCAGCACGGCGTGCTCGAGGGGGCGGTTGATCCGGACGGCGACCTCCGCGCCGGCCTGGCCAACCGTGGCCGCCGCCGCGGCCAGCGCCGCACGGGCGGCCAGCTTCTCGCCGGGAGGGATGGAATCCTCAAGGTCGAGGATGATCACATCCGCCCCGCGCGTATGCGCCTTGGCGACAAATTTCTCGCCCGTCGCAGGCACGAACATCAGCGACCGCCAGGCCGCGGGCGCGGCGCGAGTCATGCCGCGAACTCCAGGTCCATCCTGGCGCAAAGATGGCCGTCCTTGTCGGCTGCCCAGCATTCCATCTTCCCGCCCGCGGGCTTCGCGCCGCACAGCGTCACCGGGTCGCCGACCCACAGCGGCCGTGCGAGCCGCGCCGTGAAACCCGTGAGCCGGCCAGGCGCGCGCTTTAGCGCGGCATCAAGCAGCAACTGCATCGTTAGCCCGCCATTCTGCACGGTGGCGGGATAGCCTTCCTCGGATCGCGCGTAATCCGCGTCGTAGTGGATGCGGTGCGCGTTCCAGGTGACAGACGAATAACGGAACACGAGCGACGACGAGAGCAGCATTCTGTCCTCATAGGCTGCGTTTCCTGGGGCGGGTACGGGCGGCGTCTGCGGGCTGGGCTGGCCCGGCAGTGGCGCCTCTCGGTACATCGCGTCGAACTCGTCGACCGCGACAACCTGGTCGCGCGTCTCGATCACGTGGCGCATGGTCAGCACCGCGATGCGCCCCGTGCGGCCGAACTTCGGCACGATGCCGGCGACGATCGCGCGCTTGATCGCCGTCTCGCCGATTCGGAGCGCGCCGTCGATCTTCACGCGCCGGCCTGCGCCCATGCGGCGCGGCAGAGGGATCGGCGGGAGGAACACGCCCTTGTTGGGGTGACCGTCCGGGCCGATGTCGCGCTGCCTCGCGATGTCGGGAAAGAACATCGTGAACCAGTGCGGCGGCAATTCCATCCCCGCCGTGAGCGAGGCCGGATCCACATCGAGCATCCCCGCGATACGGCGCGCGGCGGTGAGGCCGATCTCGTCCGCCACCACCCGCTCGCGGCCTACCCAGCCCTGCAGCGCCGCGATCGCGGCCTCGAATTCGGTATCGCTCATCATAGTCACTCCTTCGCATCCCAGCTGGCGCGGTCAAAACACCCGGCGGGGGCATAGGCCACAGTGAAGCCGGGCAGCCCGTCGAACACAGTGTCCGGCATGCAACGCGCGCGGGCTCAGAGCTTGCCCTTTGCGTTGCTTCAAAGCTCTGCAGAGGTCGCTGGCAAGAAGCAAGCTCTGAGAGTTGAGGTTGAGCGCACTCCCGAAGCGTTCGATAAACGTCACCGCACCCGTGTGCCCGGGCGTAGGCGCGCCACCCGCGCGCAACCGACGGCGATGGTCGGCTAGCGGCAGGCCGCGACGAATTGGCGCCGGCCGGGGACGTGGCGCGACCGGCGTGCGGTCCGCTGCCAGACGCCGGAAATCGCGGCGGCATGCAACCCGCGCGGTTATCTCCCGTGCCAACGCTTGTTTCCTGCGTTAGAGCGGGAAAAAAATCGGCAAGAGCACCGAGAACGTGATCCACATCAGCAGCGTCAGCGGAATGCCTACCCGCAGAAAATCCGAGAACTTGTAGCCGCCAGCGCTGAAAATCAGCAGGTTCGTCTGGTACGCCATCGGCGTCGCGTAGCTCATGTTCGCGCCAAACAGCACCGCCAGCACGTACGCTTCGGGCGCCTGCCCGAGTTGCTGCGCAATGCTGATTGCGATCGGCGTACCGATGACGCCGGCCGCGTTGTTGGACACGACGTTGGTCATGATTGCCACCATCAGCATCAGTCCGCTCATCACCATCACGGGCGGCAGGCCAGAGGCGAGCGAGAGGTAGAGCTGCGCCAGGTAGTCCGCGCCGCCGGTGCGTATCAGGGCAAGCCCCATGGCCAGGCTCACTGCAACGATCAGGATCACCTGCGTGCTCAACGCTTCGGCCGCGTCGCTCCAAGTCAGACAGCGAGTAACGAGCATCAACGCCATCCCCGCCAGCGCAGTCACCGAAATCGGCGCAACTCCAAACGCGGCTGTGGCGATGACCAAAAACATGATTGCGAGTGCCTGCGACGCCTTCGCCGTGTGCGGCAGGTCGACCGTCGCGTCGAGCACCAAGGTATGTCCGCCGGATCTGACTTCGGCAAGGCTTTCGGCCGCGCCTTGAGCGAGCAGGACGTCGCCGACCTGCAGCACCACCTCGGTGAGATCACCCTTGACGGGCGTCGCCTGGCCGCGCGCGCGATGGATCGCGAGTATCACCAGCCCATACCGTTCGGCAAAGCGCGTGCGCTTAACAGTACTGTGATAAAGCGGCGAATGCTGGGTCACCACGATTTCGGCCAATTGCTGACCTTCCGCCGACAGGGGATGGTCGTCGTTCACCGGAGTATCGATATTCGAAACATTGTAGAGCGTCACGCCGAGCAGACCTTCGTACTCCTTGAGGTTCTCCGGCAGATCGCGCACCAGCAGGCGGTCGCCCTCGGCCATCACCGTGGTCGGCATCCTGGCAACCGTCAGGTTGGCGCCGCGGTGGATCGCCATAACCTTCATCTTCTCGTCGGTCTTGGCCAGCACCTCGGTGAGGGTCTTGCCCGCTGCAAAGCTGTCCGGGCCGACGTGCAGCATCGCCTCGAACACGCGCGGCGACGTATCCGCCATCAGCGGCGTGCGTACCGGCAGCAGGCGTGGCGCGACCAGCCATAGATAAAGGATGGCGATGACTGCGGCGATAGCGACCGGTGCCATAAAGTCGAACATCTCGAACTTGCGCATGCCCAGATCGGACGCGATCGAAACCACCAGCAGGTTGGTCGAGGTGCCGATGGTGGTTGCCATGCCGCCCATGAGTGTAGCCAGCCCCATTGGTAACAGGATGCCGGAGGCGGACTGCTTGCTGCGCAGCGACGCGCTGATCAGCACCGGCAGCAGCATGACCACGATCGGTGTGTTGTTGAGAAAAGCGCTCGCAATCGCCGCAAATATCAGCGTCAACAACAGCGACAGCACCGGGCGGGCGGACCACATTCGCGACAACAGCGTGGCCAGCGGGCGCAATGCGCCGGTGGTCTCCATGCCCTTACCCAGGATCATCAGCGCGCAGATGGTCACCAATGCTTCGTTGCCGAAGCCGGCAAAAAACTCGGATGGGCGCAGGTTCACCGCGTTGCGTTGATACGGAAAAGCCGTGAAACCCACCACCAGCACGATCAGAACCAGCAGGCACGAGGTCTCCAGCGCGATGCGTTCGCGCGTAAACAGGTACAGCGCCCCGGCAATCAGGAATAGTACGGCGATGGCATGGACGTCCGGGATGGGTGGTAGCATAAATATCTGCCGGTGGTGGAAAGCGCCGGCATCATACCGCTCTCGCGGTGGCGGGCGGGCGGGCGGTCTGAAAGCTCGCGTCACGGCCTCGGCACGTCGCTTGAGATGCGCAAGGGTCTGTTTGATCACCGCCGGATCTTCGATGCTCGCGGCCACCTTCACTGCGCCGCCACAGTGCGCGCAGGTCTCGATATCAATCTTGAACACCCGCTTCAACCGTTGCGCCCATGTCATCGACACGTGGCGGGCTGGCGGCGGATCTCCAGTAGCCTCGGTCTTGCGCCGGCCGGGCCTGCCGGCGTCACTTGTTCACGCAGCCGGTGATTCGGCGCAAAGACGCCGTGGTAGCGCGTAAGGCTGGTGCGTGACATCGGCACCAGGGCGGCTAGCCGGGCGATAAAATCCAAGGGCTCGAACACCACGTCCGTCGTGCCATCTCGGTAAGGGGTCTTGAGGCGGTACCGAATATTCCCCTGGGCGGTAAGCGACAGCCGCTCAGTCGAGACCGCCGGGCGATTAAGTCCTGGCTCAAATGGTGGCAGTCTACATGCCCTAATTCGCCCGCTCTTTGCTTGATGATGCGTCGCTTCTCTTCCTTAATACTTTAGAAACGTCTGCGCACAGGTCCCATGATGTCGGTAAAAATCCTTGGCAAAACGAAACTGCGGGTGTTGTCCTGTCTTGAGTTTCTCGTACTCTCCAATCAGAAATTGATACTTCTGAATGTAGTTGCGTTTTAAAGTCCCGTCATGGCTGTTATTGCGCATCGTCGGCTCCGTTGATTGCTCGCTGTGTCTAACTTCACGTGAATGGCCATTTCTATAACCGAATTTGTGAACACTTACAGCAATGACGAAAAGCCTGCGGGGATCGACTGTCTTACCGGTCCTCTCGCAGCCATTTGACCCACCACCCCTCACCCACTATCGTTAGCAGCTAAATCGCAAACGCTTTGGAGTAGCGCTATGGCGGAATTCGACACAGTAATCAAAGGCGGTATGGTGGTCGATGGCACACGCTCGCCACGTTATCGAGCAGATATCGCGATTAAGAACGGTCGTGTTGCTGAAATCGGTCACATCGAAGCACATCGTGCACGCAAAGTGTTAGACGCCAGCGGCATGATCGTCGCACCCGGCTTCGTCGATCTGCACACGCACTACGATGCGCAGGTGTTTTGGGATCCGTATTGTTCAATTTCGAGCTGGCATGGCATTACCACTGTCGTGATCGGTAATTGCGGTTTTGGCTTTGCGCCAGTCGCACGGTCTGCACGTGAACGCGCGATGTTAACGATGACCCGGGTTGAAGCGATTCCACTGGCGTCGATGAAAGCCGGGATGCCATGGGATTGGGAAACTTTTCCGCAATATCTCGACAGTGTCGAACGCACTCCAAAAGCGATGAACATCGTCCCGTATGTCCCGCTTGGTCCGCTTCTCGTTTCCGTCCTTGGTCTTGATGATGCGAAAGCCGGTCGAATGCCGACGGCGGCTGAACACGCTGCGATGTGCCGAATATTGAATGAATCCATGGATGCCGGTGGCTGCGGTTGGTCGGCGCAGCGTTTGCCGCCCTCAGGTCCTGGTGGCGCACAGCTTGATTACGACGGCACGGCGATGCCGACTGATGTGATGAATAACGAAACGGCATTGGAGTTTGCGAAAGTCCTGCGCAGCCGCAATGCGGGCCACATGCAGATCACGATGGTCACTGGGGATCCTAAAGGCGACCAAGCCCACATGGCGGAACTCGCCGCAGTCAGCGGTCGACCGTTGGTGTTCAATGTTGTGCAAGCGCAGGACAGCATGCCGCAAGTGCATCGTAAGGTAATCGCGTGGCTTGAACATTGTCGTGCGCAAGGCATCCGTGTTTACGGTCAAGGCTTGACGACGGATGCGGGCTATTCGTTTACCTTCGAAGATTGGAATTTATTCGATGAATGTCCAGCTTGGCGCGAAGCGACAGTTGGCACGCGCGAAGAACGCTTAGCCAAACTCGGGGATCCGGCGCGACGCCCTGCATTGCGCGCGCAATTGCCGGCCTTTGTATTGGGTCCGTTCGACAATATCGCCGTCACTGGGCCCGCGAGTCCGGAAACACAGCAGTGGCTCGACTACACCATCGGGCATATCGCGGAGAAGACCGGCAAACATGTGGTCGATGCGATGCTCGATATCGTCGTCGCCGACAAATTGGCGACTGAATTCTTTTCAATGCCTCCGAACACACGGCCTGATCTGTTGAAAGAAATTGTCGACAACCCCTACATCTTGTTCGGCGTTTCTGACGGTGGTGCGCACACGAAGTTTCTTACCGCTGGGCGTTATCCCACAGAAACCTTAACTAAGATCGTGCGCGATAACGGTTGGCTCAGTCTTGAAGATGCACATTGGCGACTCGCCGCCCTGCCCGCGCAGCTCGCGGGGTGTGACGATCGGGGTCAGATCAAAATCGGCGCACCGGCAGATATCGTCGTGTACGATTTGGAAAATCTGCGAGTATTACCGCCTGAAGTCGTGCACGATTTGCCGGGGAATGAATGGCGTCGCATTCAACGCGCAGCGGGTTACCGTTACATTTTGATCAATGGTGAAGTGACGATCGAGAACGATACACAGACGAATACCTTCTCGGGTGAATTGCTGCGGCATGGCGTGGCAAAGTCCCGAACAATAAGAGTCGCTGCATAAGAATAATATTCAGAATTAAACGATATCACATCGAAATTGAGCCAAAATACGTTCCTAAACGTCGTCATTCCCGCGCAAGTGGGAACCCATGCGGCCCGGCCTATCAAGAGCCTTTGGATCCCCGCCTTCGCGGGGATGACAGGATATGTCATATGGCCACATCGTTTTACGCCGTCATTCCCGCGCAACAGGCCGTGTAAAAACTCGGTTGATTAGTCAGCACAAAAAAATAATCTCACCGCGCGTGCAGGTTGACACCGAAGCACCCACGAGAAGCAAGACCGGAGAAGCAATCGACGTGTGCCACGCGTTGAATCGCCACAGGCATTGAAGATATACGCCGAGTCAGGGGTCAACTCGCTGCGCATCAGGCGGGCTGCGGTGGCGGCGTGACCGCAGCCCGCAAGCGTTCCAGCAGCGTTGCGACGCCGAGAATGTTGAGCACGCGCTTGAGATTATAGGCCAACACACTCAAGGCAAACTCGCCGCGAACCTTAGTCAAACCCCGCATTAGAAACCGCGGTGTACCCATCATCCACTTCAGTGTACCGAACGGATGCTCGACGACACACCGCCGCTGCCGCAGCCATGTGGGATCGCGCATTGCGCGCTGATGCATCGCCGCCATGTCCGCTTCGAAGAACGAACGCACAATCACGCGCTGCGCGACCTTCGTACACTGCGCTTTCAGGCCGCAGCCGCCACAGGCGTCGGTCCAATACTGCTGATTTTGCAATGTCAGCGAGGTCCGCCGAGCGCGCAGCACTTGGCCCACCGGACAACGCTAAGTGTGGGTGGCAGCGTCATAGGTGAACTGCTCCCGGGTGTAACATCCCGCGGCTTTCGGATTGACACTCTCTGGGCGGGGGACGATGGGCGTGATGCCGGCCTGCGTACACGCGCGAGCCGGCGCGCCGTTCGCGTAGCCCGTATCGGCGCATGCGGCGACTGGCCGAACGAGGCCTTATGTAGGTCGCTACCGCAATGTTACAGCCCCGCTAAGCGGGCTTTTTATTTACGTGCGTTAGGGGTCAGGCATCGGCGCGCCTCGCGCCCACGGGCCACACTCTGGCCCATTCTTGGCGACGAATGACCCGAACATGGCTTCAGGTGGCTATTAGAATCTTCGATGATCCTGACGGCACCCCCGCGCTTGGGCCCGAGCAGCAGAGTAGTTTATGTCCGTCTACGACTCGCGTGGCGGTCTGGAAGAGCAGGGCTGGAACGTCGATTCGCGACTCTTCATGGACCCAATTTGCGGAGCCGGCGACGCTGCTTGCAGCCAACCTTTCAGGGTTTACCGAGCGCAAGCGAGCGTCGCAATCTCGAGTAATTACCTGGAGTACGAACATGAAACGAGCTTTATTCGTCATCGATGTGCAGAACGAATATTTCGACGGCGCGCTTCCAATCACGGGGCGTGACCAGTCGCTTCACAAGATCTGCCAACTCATGGATGCATCGAAGAAGGCAGGCATCCCGCGAATTGTGGTGCAGCACACCATGACCTCGCCGGACATGCCCATCTTTCAGCAGGGGTCAGCCTCCTGGGCTCTGCATCCCGAGATTGCCTCTCGCGGAAGCGAATACCAGTTCGAAAAGAACCTGCCGGGCAGTTTCACCGGGACCAACGTCGAGCAATGGCTGCGCAAGGAGGGGGTTGATACGGTGGTGATCGCCGGCTACATGACCCACATGTGCTGCGACACCACGGCTCGCGAAGCAGTTCACCGTGGCTTCAAGGTCGAGTTCCTGTCCGATGCCACCGGGACGCTGCCACTGGACAATGCCGGTGGAAAGGTCACGGCCGAGGAGTTGCAGCGTTCCATCTTGGCTGCGCAGCAGCATCTGCTGAGCGAAGTCATCAGCGCCGACGAGTGGCTCAAGCGAATCGCATTATGACGCCTGACGAGCTGAGACGGAGACCATGAACGACCCGCCGACCCGCTACACATTCATCGAGCAAACCAAGATCCAGGCCCAGGTCTTGGTTCCGCTGATCAAGGCATTCCAAGCTGAAATGGGCGAGGAACGTGCAAACCTGATCGCCAAGACGGCGCTCGGGGGATGGATCCGCCAAGTCGCTGAGCAGATGGCAGTCGCGGGCACCGGCATCGACAAGATTTCCGCCATGGCTCCGTACTTCGCGGACGGCGACGCGCTCGACATTGAGGTCGTAAAGAAGACCGATACTGTTTTGGAGTTCAACGTCACTGGGTGTCGATACGCGACGTTCTACAAAGAACTCGGCGTACCGGAACTCGGGTTCCTGCTCCTTTGCAATCTCGACTATCCGCTGGCCGAGGCGCTTGGAGCTGATTTCAAGCGGACGCAAACGATCATGCAGGGCGCCGACCATTGTGACTTTCGTTACGCCTTGAGAAAGGATCACACCTCAACGTAGCGTGGTGTAGGTCTGTCGACGAGTGCGAATGCGACGCTGTTGAATGCGCCTTGCGGCCGTAGGTGCCCACCGCCCGATCTCTACTCGCGAAGCGGCCCGAAACATCGCACTAATCCTGCTTCCGCGCGGTGACACTGAAGCTGCGTGCAATTATGCAGTCGCGATCGCGCGCCGCTTTAACCAGCTTTGCAGACTTCGACACGGGCGTCGAAGGCATTGCTGCCGAAATCTCGATCGCTCAAGCCATCCGGGGTCAGCGCATTGGCCGACGAGCCGTTCAAGGTGACCGACGGCCACCAGTTGAAGGCCATGAACACTACACCCGCCGCGGTGTCCTCCGACACTCGCGCTAACGCTTCAACGCTGCCGAGTTGATTGAACATGCGGATGTGGTCGCCGCTCGCGATGCCACGTGTGGCGGCGTCGAGCGGATTGAGCTGGATCTCCGGTCGATGTTTGCGCGTACCGGCGTGCGGCAGATTGACGTATTCGGAATTGAGAAAATGACTGGCCTTGGCTGAGACCAGGCGCAGTGGCAGCGCTTCACTTGCAGCCTCTTGCACGGCTATCGGCGCATAGCCAGGTAGCGGGTCGAGGCCCTTGGCCGCCAGCGTCGCGGAATAGAACTCACATTTGCCGCTCGGTGTCGCGAAGTCGCCTTGCGCGTGTGGTCGCCAGTCCGACGGCAGCTTGAGTGCTGCCCAGCCGTGTTCCATCAGGTATTCGAAGGTCACGCCTTCTAGATAGGGGTGGCCACTCGCGAGCAACTGGCGCACGCGCTGCTCGTCGCTGGTGTGCAGATAGTCTTCCTCATAGCCCATGGCGCGCGACAGACGGCGGAACACTTCGCTGTTCGCCAGCGCTTCGCCGCAGGGCGCGATGGCCGGCGGGTTGATCGCCAGATAATGCTGACCCCAGGAGCCCATCAGCTCCCATTGCTCGAATTGCGTGGTGGCCGGTAACACGATGTCGGCGTAGCGCGCAGTGTCGGTCATGAATTGTTCGTGCACGATGGTGAAGAGATCGGGGCGCAGCAGCCCCTCGATGATCAGATTCTGATTGGGCAGAGTCACCACGGGATTCAGGTTATAGACCATGAGCCAGCTGATCGGCGGCGCCATGTCGGCCGCGGTCAAGGCGCGGCCCAGCTGCGCGAGATGGACGCTGCGTGCGGACGCGGCGAGCGCGGCCGGCGGAAACACTGCACTGTGATCCAGCGCATCGAAAAACAAATTGACCGTGAACAGACATAGCCCACCGCCGCGCTCACGCCAGGCGCCGGTCAGAGCCGGCAGACAGGACACCGCACGACCCCCAAGACTGCCGTTGGAGTAGCGCTCCATGCCGACCATGAGACGCAGCGCGGCGGGCCGCGTCGTGGCATAGGCACGCGCGAGTTTTTCGATGTCGGCAGTGGCGAGGCCGGTGATGGCGGCGACGCGCGCCGGCGTATAGTCTTTGACGCGTTCGCACAACTGCTCGAAGCCGATGGTGTAGCGCTCGATGTAATCGGCATCGTGCAATTCGTCGCGAATGATGACGTGCATCATGCCCAAGGCCAAGGCGGCGTCGGTGGCCGGCGCCAATTGCACATGCCAATCGGCATGGGCCGCGGTCGGCGTGCGCACGGGATCGATCACGACTATCTGCGCGCCGCGTTCGCGCGCCCGACGGATCGCGCCAGCCCATAGATGGACATTGGTCGCAACCGTGTTGGTGCCCCAGATCAGGATCAGTCGGCTGTGCTCCAGATCCTCGGGCAGCATGGGCGTGCCGGCGCCTATGCTGCTCGCGACCGCATCGTAGGCGACATTGCCGCAGATCTGGCGATCGAGCGCGGTCGCGCCCAGGCGCGCGAAGAATTGGTCGCCCGCATAGCGCTGCAGGACACCGATGGTGCCGGCGAAATTGCACGGCATGGCAGACAGCGGGCCGTGGCGCGCAATGGTGTCCTGCAGCCGCGCGACGATTTCCTCCACGGCTTCCGGCCACGAAATGCGCGTGAATTCGCCGCTGCCCTTCGCGCCCGTGCGACGCAAGGGATAGAGCACGCGCTTGTCGTTGTACACGCGCTCGGTATAGCGCTTCAATTTCGCGCACAGCGCGCCTTGCGTAAACGGGTGCTCGACAGTCCCGGCAAGCTTGAGGGCGCGACCCTCATCATCGACCGTGACCTGCCAGGCGCAGGTGTCGGGACAATCGTGGGGGCAGGCACCGTGGACTTGCTTCATTACCGAACTCCAATAAAAGAAAGGGGCTGTCACCAGCTCGGACGAGTCCGCCCGGTACGGACGCGGATAGGGCGATGATCCTTCCTCTCCGCCAGGGAAATTCGTTAAGAAAACGGATCAGTTCGAAGTGCAGATCAACACACCTGGCCCTTTTGCGCCTATTGCGGAAGATTCGTTCACGAGAATCCGTCTTGAGCACGGGAAAGCGTATCCCATGTTGGACCTTTGGGGCCAGGCGTCGGCGCGCCTCGCGCTCCACGGGCCACACTCTGGCCCAATCTTGGCGACGAATGACCCGACCATTGCTTCAGGCAACAATTAGAATCTTCGATGATCCTGACAGCGCTCCCGCGCGTCGGCCCGAGCAGCAAAGTAGTTGATGTCCGTCTCCGACTCGCGCGGCGGTCTGGAAGAGCAGGGCTGGAACGTCGATTCGCGACTCTTCATGGACGCATTTTGCGGAGCCGGCGACGCTGCTTGCAGCGAACGCGAACCTAAACTTTTTTTAGCGGTCCGCGTGCGCATCGAAGAATGAAGTGAACCGTGAAATTGCGTTTGGAGAGCCTAATGACTAAGAGAACTGGATTCATTTGGCACGAGGCCTATGCCTGGTACCAGTTGGGAAACGAAGCCGGTCTCGCCCGGCCTGACGGACGGGGTGTGCAACCCGATAGACACGCCTATGACCCGGAAACGGTTCGCCGCTTTCGGAATTTAATCGAGATGAGCGGACTGGCGGACAACCTGATCTGGATCAAACCCCAGCCTGCCTCGGAAGCCGATATCTTGCGGGTGCATACCCGTGAGCACGTTGAGCAGATACGGGCGTTGTCCGCGCATGTCACCGGTGGCGAAGCAGAGCTCTACATGCCCATTCCCGCGGGCGGATTCGAAATTGCCTTGCTGGCTGCGGGCGGAGCCTTGATGGCCGTCGAAGCGGTGATGGATGGCAAGATCGACAATGCCTATGCACTCTTGCGCCCTGCGGGCCATCACTCGACGCCTTCTGCGTCGCGGGGCTTTTGCGTGTTTTCCAACGCAGCGATCGCCGGCCGTTATCTCTTGGATACGCGTGGCCTCCAACGAATTGCGTATGTCGATTGGGATGTTCACCACGGCAACGGCACGCAAACGGCCTTCTATCGAGAGAAGCGCGCTTTGACCATCTCGATTCATCAGGATCGCTGCTTTCCTGTCGACGATGGATTTCTCCATCAGTTGGGTGACGGCGACGCCCACGGCACCAATCTCAACATTCCCCTGCCGCCCGGTAGCGGAGTTG
>JANOVQ010000135.1:0-12118 GCA_031417495.1 Pseudomonadota bacterium
CATCGTTCTCGGCATGATTGGCTCGCTAATTCTGGTGTTGTAGCGACCCCAATATTACCGGGTCCTTCATGCCGCCTTCCTTTCTCTTTCATGAAAGATCAACAGGCCCTAGGAAGTGAAGACAAAATCCGCCATCTCCGGGTGGCGCATTTCGCGTTCAAAGCGCTCGAAACTCCACGGCCACATCGCGGCATTGCCCTGCTTGTCCTGGTACCAACTCCGACATCCAGTCACCCACACGGTTTTTTTCATCGCCTCCTTGACCGCCAAATTAAATCGCTGCGTGGCCTCTGCACTGGGCTCGATGGTACGGCACTCACCCTCGCGCAGAGGTGCAATCAGTTGCTGAATGTAATTGAACTGCAGCTCCGCAATCAGGATCAATGAAAAATTGCCGATCGGACTGTTCGGCCCCACCAAGGTAAAAAAATTCGGAAAGCCCGGAATCGCCACCGAGCGGTAGGCCTCGTTCCCCGCTGCCCACGCCTCGTTCAACGAAACACCCCGCGAGCCCACAATCTCCATCGGGCGCATGAAGGCATGCCCGTCAAAGCCTGTGGCATACACCAGCACGTCGAGCGCGTGAAGTTCCCCGTCCACAGTACGCACACCACCCGCTTCAATCTTCTCAATGGGCTGCGTCACCAGGCGCGCGACGGGTTGCTGAATCGCGGGATAGAACGTATCTGACATGATCAGTCGCTTGCAGGCCACCTGGTAATCCGGCGTGAGCTGATATCTGAGCAAGGGGCCTTTAATGTTTTGAAGATTTGCCTTGCACAGCTCTTCCAGCCGTTGCATCTGTTCGCGATCACCGATCACGGCGCGCGCAAAGGTATTCTGAAAACGCTTACCCCAAAATTCATACGTCTCACGCATGCGCTGATGCGAGTTGCGAAAGACATTGCGCTCTTCTTCGGAATACGGCGTGTTGGGCAGGGGCAGAATCCATTGCGGGGTGCGTTGAAATAAGGTTAACCGTTGTACTTCGGGCACTAACGCCGGCACGATTTGAATGCCAGTAGAGCCGGTGCCAATCACGCCAACGCGACGCCCTGCCATGGGGACGCCATGATCCCAGCGCGCGCTGTGGAAGCTGGCCCCGGCGAAGTGTTCACGCCCGTCGATGGCAGGAAACACCGGATGATGCAGTACGCCTGTCGCCGCAATCACCACATCCGCACTGTCTTGCAGCCCCGACCGCGTGGTGAGCACCCAACGACCCTGCTGGAAATCGGCGCGCACAATCTCCTGATCAAAGCGAATCAGTTTCTGCAACTGATATTTCGCAGCAACCTTTTCGAAGTACGCATGAATTTCCGCGCCGGGCGAGAAAAATTGGCTCCATTCGGGATTTAACTCGAACGAATAGGCGTAGTGGTGAGAAGGCACGTCGCACGCCAATCCTGGGTAGGTGTTGTCGC
Source organism: Pseudomonadota bacterium (assembly GCA_031417495.1). Classification (GTDB taxonomy): domain Bacteria; phylum Pseudomonadota; class Gammaproteobacteria; genus CAIKBL01. Next base: position 1,425 of record JANOVQ010000135.1, read on the forward strand.
GCCAGGTGCCGCCGAGCTGCGCGGCTTTTTCGTAAATTGTGAGATTGTGAACGCCAGCTTCTTTGAGCTTGATGCCAGCTAAAATTCCGGACATCCCAGCGCCGATCACGACCACGCGTAAATCACGCGCACCCGCACTCGGTCCCACTTGCAGAGCTCTCGTCACCCAGCTCTCCTGTCTCAGTACAGCCTGAAAATTCTTTTTATTTTTGAGCGCGCCATTCCGTGGCTTTCACCCGCGCCACAGGCGCCCGACGCAAATGCCGATTACCAGCGCAGATCGTCCGGAATCGGATGTGCGGCGTAGGCCGGATCGAGCTCGACCGCCTGCGCTTCTTGCCGCGCGACCACCACGTACTCGGGCGCCTTCGCAGCAATCCCAGTCGCTGTCACGGTGGGCACCACCGCATAGCGAGTTCGCAGGCGCACGATCGCCAAGTCACCGCTGGTCAGCCCCGCGTGCGTGTCAGCCGTGACATAGATCCGCCCTACCTTGGCGCCATCGATAAAATTGTAGACTTCGTCACCATCATTATGCCGACGCCGATTCGCCTTAATGACTTGCACAATTTCCCGCTCAAGTACGCGGCGCGCAGATTGCGCTTCCTTTTTGAGCGCTGCGGGATCGGTTTTCGTTGCCCGCACCGCCGGCGTCGGCGGCGCAACTCGCGGTGGCGGGCGCTGCACGCTTTGCGGTGGCCGCTTGCTGGCGGGGGCGCTGCGCTCGCGCCGTTTATCGCGCTCCACGTCATCCAGCCGCTTCTCGTCCACCAAGCCGGCCTTCAACAATTGCTCATGCAAGGCATTCCGCATGCTCTTCCCCTTTTGGAACAAATTCAGGGCGCTGCGCCCAAGGCCAAGATTAGCGTGAGAGCGAGGGGTGATGCCACCGCTTGCGGGGTCTTACGCAGCGCTTCAGCCGCTCACGTCCGGCGTTTGAATTTCACCCATAGATTGGTGGGGCTCATGGTGAAGGCGAATAACTCATCAACTATCTGCCCTTGATTAGCCAGTTCAACGGTAAAATTGCGGCACAGCATCGCGAGGACTACTTTAATCTCGAGCAGCGCTAGATTGCGCCCTGGACAGAAGCGTGGTCCGCCCCCAAAGGGAATAAACGCTTTCTGATTGTGGACTCGATTCTCTGCCTGTCCTTTTTCTAGCCAGCGATCCAACACGAATTCGGTCGGACGCGAGAAGTTCTCAGCGCTGGTCGCGATCCGCCGCGACAACAAAATAATCGCAGTGCCGGGGGGAATACTCACGCCTGCCACCTCGACCAGGGCCTTGGCCTCGGAAACCAGGATTGGCGCGACTGGCTTCAGGCGCATAGTTTCGTTCGCGAAGGCCTCTATGAGCGGGAAGCGCAGCGCGTCCTGGTGATTTTCGGGTACCGAGGCTGCACCCAGCACGCCGTCTACTTCCGCCCGAAGGCGCAGGAACAGATCTGGAAAGTCAGTGAAAAACTTGATGGCCCAGGCCAGCGTATTGGCCGTGGTGTCTTCCCCGGCCAGTAGCAGGGTGAAGACATTGGCAATGATATCGGCATCAGAGAACGGCAGATTCTCGGATTCTTTGGCGGCAATCATGGCCTCCAGAAAATTGGTCGGCGCTTGCATGAGTTCGGGATTGGCCGCCAAACGCAGGCGGCAGCTCGCCACAATCTCACCAATCTGAGCTCGGATCGCGGTGACTGCCTGATCGAGTTCGCGGTCCTTGGCGAGCCGAAAAATCCGCCAGTAAGGAAAGGGTGCGCCCAAACGACGATTGAGCATGGGGAAAACTTTATCCAACTGCTGCTGGATGATGGGACCCTCAGTCTCCAAAGTATTGAAATCGATACCGAAGGCGAGTTGGGTGGTGATGTCCACCGTGAAGCGCATGAGTTCCGCACAGAGATCGACCGCCTGGCCGGCATCGGCCGCGCGCTCCCAACGCTTTTGCAATCGTTGTGTAGTCGCGCGCATCGAAGCATAGAATTCATGCAGATGGGCCGAGTTCAGCGCGGTAATCACAATCTTCCGTTGACGCCGCCAATTGTCGTCATCCGCCGAAAACACACCGTTAAAGCCCAGCTCGTCAAAAATTTGCTCGAGGGCGACGCGCCGACCGAACAAGTGCGGTCGCTCCCGTAACAGAAAATTCGCCGCCTCCACATCGCTCACCACGACAAACTGATGGGGCCCGAGCGCGACACGATAAACGGCGCCGAAGTCGTCCGCCCAACGTTCGAGCTGGCGGTGAAATTCACGGAAATCAATTTGTGGATAGTTGCCGAGAAGCGGCCACCCTTTGGGGCCGGAGAGATCGGCGATTGAGCGAGGTGCAGTCGTCAGCACAGTCGACATCGTAAACTCCTTCGGTGACTCAGCGTTCCCCAATTCTGCACCAGTCAGTACATGATGTCTCGGTCTCGCTGCGGCGCTATTTGCGCTAGAACGTCTCGTGACGGAGCAGCACCCGCCCCAGCAAACCTCACCCCGGACACGCCAGCCATCTCACACAATCCACAACCTATTGTGGTTGAACGTCCACTTAGCGCCTATATTCAGGATAGGTTATCTGGTGATTCAGTATTTTGAACTCGCCAATGCAACTGGCATAGGCTTTGCACTGTCTTAACGCTTAAGGAGGTCATCGCGGCGTTCGGCCGAAGAAGACCCATAACAATCGGGCACTGGTTGGACTGTCGCGAGGACCCTCACGGGATTCAAATTAAGTGAGGCTGCGACTATGACGATTTTCGACAAGTACCAGGCGCGCTATGAGCAGGCACAGGAAACTGAGTTTTCAGTGCACGAGTATCTGGCGCTCTGTCGCCAGGAACCCGTCACGTATGCGACGGCCGCCGAACGGATGTTGCATGCAATCGGGCAGCCCGAAGTCATCGATACCCGCAAGGAGGCCCACCTCTCGCGCCTCTTCTCCAACAAACTGATCCGAGTCTATCCCGCGTTTCGCGAATTTTATGGGATGGAAGAAACCGTCGAGCAGATTGTGGCGTACTTCCGGCATGCGGCGCAGGGGCTGGAAGAACGTAAACAAATTCTTTATCTGTTGGGTCCCGTCGGCGGTGGCAAATCGTCGCTTGCTGAGAAACTCAAAGCGCTGATGGAACTCATTCCCTTCTATGCCCTGAAGGGATCGCCGGTTAACGAATCTCCGCTAGCCTTGTTCTCACCCACTGAAGACGGCGCAATTCTCGAGGAAGACTATGGAATCCCGCGGCGCTATCTGAGTGGACTGATGTCGCCTTGGGCGGTCAAGCGTCTGCACGAATTCAACGGCGACATTGCCAAATTTAAAATCGTCAAGCGCTATCCCTCGGTCCTGCGCCAAATCGGCATCGCGAAAACCGAGCCTGGCGACGAGAACAACCAGGATATTTCATCGCTGGTCGGCAAGGTGGATATTCGAATGCTCGAACATTTCGCGCAAAGCGACCCGGACGCCTATGCCTACTCTGGTGGATTATGTCTCGCCAATCAGGGCCTGCTTGAGTTCGTCGAAATGTTCAAAGCACCCATCAAGGTGCTGCATCCGTTACTCACCGCCACCCAGGAAGGCAACTACAAAGGGACTGAGGGACTTTCTGCGATCCCTTTCGAGGGCATTATCCTCGCCCATTCCAATGAATCGGAATGGCTCGCCTTTAAAAACAATCGGAACAACGAGGCTTTCCTCGACCGCATCTACATCGTCAAAGTCCCGTACTGCACCCGCGTCTCGGAAGAGGTCAAGATTTATCAGAAGCTGCTGCACAGCAGTTCGTTGGCTGCCACGCCTTGTGCTCCCGGCACTTTGGAGATGATGGCGCAGTTCGCGGTGTTGTCGCGCCTGAAGGATCCCGAGAATTCGAACCTGTACTCCAAGCTGCGGGTCTACGACGGCGAAAATCTCAAGGACACCGACCCCAAAGCCAAGAGCTACCAGGAATATCGGGATTATGCCGGTGTTGATGAGGGCATGACCGGGCTATCCACCCGCTTTGCATTCAAGATTCTGTCCAAGACCTTCAATTTTGATCACGGCGAAATCGCCGCCAATCCAGTTCACCTGATGTACACCCTGGAGCAGGCCATTGAACGCGAACAATTCGCGAAAGAACTCGAGGAAAAATACTTAGCGCACCTGAAGGGGTATCTCGCCACGCGCTATGCGGAATTGATCGGCAAAGAAATTCAAACGGCGTACCTGGAATCCTATTCGGAGTATGGCCAAAACATTTTTGACCGCTATGTGACCTATGCAGATTATTGGATTCAGGATGAAGATTATCGAGATCCCGACACCGGCGAAATTTTTGATCGCGGTTCGCTGAACAACGAACTTGAGAAAATTGAAAAGCCCGCCGGCATCAGTAACCCCAAGGATTTTCGCAACGAAATCGTCAACTTTGTACTGCGGGCACGCGCCAATCACGAAGGGAAAAACCCCACGTGGACAAGCTACGAGAAACTGCGCGAGGTGATCGAGAAGAAGATGTTCTCCAACACTGAAGACCTGCTGCCGGTTATTTCGTTCAATACCAAAGGCTCGGTTGACGAACAAAAGAAACATCAGAATTTCGTTTCTCGCATGGTGGTCAAAGGCTACACCGAGAAGCAGGTACGTCTCCTTTGTGAATGGTATCTACGCGTGCGCAAGTCGGCCTGAAGTGCCATGAACAATATCGTTGATCGTCGCCTGAACGGCCGCAATAAAAGCGCCGTTAACCGTGCGCGCTTCGTGCGTCGCTACAAAGCTCAGATCAAGCAGGTGGTTGCAGATGCTATCGGTAAGCGCTCGATTAAGGATCTGGAACGAGGCGAAAGAGTGGACCTCCCTCGCGAAGACACCGGCGAGCCATTCTTTCATCACGCACCCGGCGGACGTCGCGAGGCGGTGCATCCGGGCAATCGCGAGTATACGGCCGGAGATCGTCTGCCGCGCCCAACTGGCGCCAAGGGTCAGGGTGACACCGCGAGTGAGCGCGGTGACGGTGAGGATGATTTCAGTTTCGTGCTCACCCGCGAAGAATTTCTGAGCTTCTTTTTCGATGATCTCGCGCTGCCGGATTTGGTCAAAACCCAGCTCACCCGGCTGCCGGACTACACCCGAGTTCGCGCGGGGTACACCACCAGCGGCGTGCCGACGAACCTTAACGTGGTGCGGTCGCTGAAAAGCGCCGCCATGCGACGACGCACTCTGCAGGCGCCGCATGCACGCGCGCTGCGCGACACCGTTGAACGCCTTGAGGGAGAAACTGACGACGACCGCCGTACCGCGCTTGAGTTGGAACGCTTGCGCCTGACTGGGCGAATTCGTGCAGTGCCCTTTATCGATACCATCGACCTGCGCTACAACCATCGTATCAAGCTCCCGCGACCCACCAGCCAGGCCGTGATGTTTTGTTTGATGGATGTGTCCGGCTCGATGGACCAGGAACGCAAGGAGATGGCAAAGCGGTTTTTTGCGTTGCTTTATTTATTTCTGACCCGGGTCTACGTGCGCACAGAGGTGGTGTTTATCCGGCATCACACCCAAGCGGCCGAAGTTAACGAAGAAGACTTCTTCAGTGCCCGCGATACCGGGGGCACCGTAGTCTCCACTGCGTTAGCCTTGATGAACGAAATCATTCAGGCGCGCTATCACTGCGGGGATTGGAATATTTACGGCGCGCAAGCGTCCGACGGTGACAACTGGCATACCGATTCGAGCCACTGCCGCGAATTGCTGGCACAGGAAATTTTGCCCAAGGTCCAATATTTCGCCTATGTCCAGGTCGGCGCGGTGGAGGAGCAAGGGTTGTGGCAGGCTTACGCAGAACTCGCTGCCACCAGCCCCAAGCTCGCGATGCAGAAGGCGCTGTCGGTGGCCGAGATTTATCCAGTCTTTCGGCAATTCTTTACCAGCAAGCACGGCACATGAGCGCGCGTCCGATTTCTACCGGATCTGAGTGGACCTTCGAACTGATTGAGGCCTATCACCAGGCGATCAGCCGCGCGGCACGCAAGTTCAAACTGGAAACCTATCCAAACCAAATCGAAGTCGTAACTGCCGAGCAGATGATGGACGCCTACGCGTCCATTGGCATGCCGATTGGCTATGCGCATTGGTCGTACGGTAAGGAGTTCGTCGCCGTCGAAAACCGCTACCGCCGCGGGCAGATGGGCCTGGCCTACGAATTGGTGATTAACTCGAACCCGTGTATCGCCTATCTCATGGAAGAAAACACCATGACGATGCAGGCGTTGGTGATTGCGCACGCCTGTTTCGGTCACAACTCGTTCTTCAAGGGAAACTACTTATTCCGCGCCTGGACCACCGCCGACGCCATCATCGATTATTTGGTCTTCGCGCGAACTTTCATTCAAGACTGCGAGCAACGCCATGGTGAAGAGGCGGTTGAGCGTTTGCTGGATTCCTGTCATGCGCTGCGCAACTACGGGGTGGACCGTTACCAACGCCCGCTCCAGCTTTCACTCGATCGCGAGGCGGCCAAACGCCGCGAGCGTGAGGACTTTCGACAATCAATGGTCAACGATCTGTGGCGCACCCTGCCGACCAAGGATTCGCTGCCGCTGGCCGACGGTGACTCGCGCTTCCCGCTTGAGCCGCAGGAAAATCTGCTGTATTTCATTGAGAAGAATGCCCCCTTACTGGAACCCTGGGAGCGCGAGATCATTCGTATTGTGCGCAAACTCGCCCAGTATTTTTATCCGCAGCGCCAGACTCAGGTCATGAATGAAGGTTGGGCCACGTTTTGGCACTACACCCTGTTAAATCAACTTTATGAAGACGGCACTGTGGATGACGCCTTCATGCTGGAGTTTTTGACCTCTCACACGAATGTCATTCTGCAGCCTGCATTTGACAACCCCTACTATCAAGGCATCAATCCTTACGCGCTAGGCTTCGCGATGATGGGCGACATACGACGGATTTGTGAAGCGCCGAGCGCGGAGGATCGCGCCTGGTTTCCTGGCCTCGCCGGCACTGACTGGCTTTCGGCACTGGATTTCGCGATGCGTAATTTCAAGGACGAATCCTTCATCGCACAATACTTGTCACCAAAACTGATGCGTGAGCTGCGGCTATTTTCAGTCGTCGATGACGATCAACAGAAGGACTACCAGATTGCGGCAATCCACGACGACCGCGGCTATCGGCAAATTCGGCAGGCCTTGGCGGAACACTACGACCTGGGAAGTCGCGAACCGGATATTCAGGTCTATGCGGTAGATCGACGCGGTGATCGCTCATTGTTATTGCGGCATACTCCGCACCAACGCAAGCCACTTGGTCAGTCGACGGGCACAGTACTCGGGCACATCGCGCGGCTGTGGGGATTTTCAGTGCGCTTGGAAGCCCCTGACGAGCACGGGAAATGGACGCTGGTCGGCCATTCACAACCGCCGACTTAAGCCCAGCGGCGAGTGCTAACCGCTCATCGTCATCGCGAGCACCGAATCATCGAAGGCCATGAAGCCAGTATCTAACAATCCGGCATGGAATCCCCCTAAGTAGCGCTCCACGGTGCGTTGCAGCCGCTCGGGATCTGGGTTCACGACCCGCTCTTCCAGGTTGGTCACTCCAGGCCCGGGGTCCGCGGCTTGGTCTTGTGGGAGTTCTTGGTTCATTGCAGATTCTCGCTAAGTTGTCGGGGCAACACCATCTGCGCAACAGTCGGAAAATATGGCCAAGCGAATGGGGCGCTGCGAGATTAGAGCGGCCGTTCCGCGAATCTACTCACTGCAAAGATCACAAAGCGTGACCGCTTCGACATTTAACCCTGACGAAACTGGCGCAAGTCCGCTGCGCAAGATCATTCACGTCGATATGGACGCGTTCTACGCCTCGGTCGAACAACGTGATGAGCCTAAACTGCGCGGCAAACCGGTGATCGTGGCCTGGCGAGGTGCCCGTTCGGTGGTTTGTGCCGCCTCGTACGAAGCGCGCAGATTTGGCATCCGCTCCGCGATGCCAGCGAGTCGAGCCGAGCGCCTGTGTCCGCAGGCGATCTTCGTGCCGCCGGATTTTGCGCGGTATCGCGCGGCATCGCGCCAGTTGCGCGCGATCTTTCAGCGCTATACGGAACTGGTTGAACCGCTCTCCTTGGACGAAGCGTATTTGGATGTGTCGGCCAACTTGCGGGCTATTCCCACGGCGACCAGAGTCGCCCAAGAAATCCGGCGGGACATCAGCCTTGAGACTGGGTTGACGGCGTCAGCGGGTGTGGCGCCGAATAAATTTCTAGCAAAGATCGCCTCCGACTGGCGTAAGCCCAACGGTTTGTTCGTGATCCAGCCACACGAAGTGCTCGATTTCCTGGCGCCGCTGCCGATCGGGAGACTCCCTGGTGTTGGTCGCGCTACCGAGCATCAACTTCAATTGCTTGGGATCACCTGTGTACGCGACCTCAGGCCGCTGGCGAGCGCAGAACTCGCGCAACGCTTCGGCCGCTTTGGCGAACGGCTATACCAGCTCGCCAGGGGCGAGGATCTCCATGCAGTGGAACCTAACCGGCCGTTACAGCAGGTCTCAGTGGAAGAAACGTTGGAATCTGATCTCCAGCTAAACGAGCTCTCGTCGCTTGTGCGGGAGAGTGCTGCGAAGGTTTTTCTGGCAGTGCAAAAGACCGGGCAGACCGGACGCACGATCATTCTCAAACTCAAAACTGCCGATTTCCGCGCGCTAACCCGTAGTGTGACTCCAGCCACCGCGCCGCAGTCGATCGAGGAAATCACCGAATTCGCGCTGAATTTGCTGGCTCGCGTCGATCTCCCGCCGACGACTCGTTATCGCCTGGTAGGCGTCGGGGTGTCTAATTTTCTAGAGATGAATTCGGCGACGCCACAGACCGAGCTTTTCTGAATCGAGGGTCGCCTCACTTTGCGCGCGGCGCACCTAAAGCCGCTGCGCCGCGCGCCGCTAACTTATTTTGAACGGTGATACCCTCCCCTCCTTGTCTACCGTTCATATTTGCGGGCCGGCCGCGAGGTCGGCCCGCCCTCTCTATTTCTCTATTCCACAGCTTCCAACGCATCAACCCTTTGTAATCCACGTGGGAGCGTATTGCCGCGTTTGGCGCGCTCACCGCGGTAGGCCTCGAGATCGCGAGATTTGATGGTCACAAAACGATTTCCCGCAATCAACTTGAGATTCCAGCCCGCAGGAATAACCACCACACCCCGCACAAATTCGTCGCGCTTTTTGGCTTTAGTCGCTGGAATACTGATCATCTTCAGACCTTTGCCACGCGGCAAAACCGGCAACTCGGAGAGCTTGAAGACCAGCAAGTGACCGGCCGTGGTCACGCATGCAACTTCGTCGTCCGCCGCGTTAACGACCATCGCTGGCGGCAAGGCACGCACCGGGGCAACCACGCTCAGCAGCGATTTGCCGGCCTTGTTGCGCACGCTCAAACTCTCCAAGGTCGCCACAAACCCATAGCCGGCATCCGAACTCACCACCACCTGTTGTTCCGCAGCGCCGAGAATCACACTGACGAACGGCACGCCATCAGGCGGGCTCAACTTGCCTGCAAGCGGTTCACCCATGCCCCGCGCAGAGGGCAAAGTGTGCGCTGGGAGAGAATAGCTGCGCCCATCCGCCCCCAAAAAGACTGCGAGCTGATTGCTGCGGCCGCGTGCAGCCGCCAGAAATTGATCGCCACTGCGGAACCCGAGTTCGCCCGGATTGATCTCGTGTCCCTTCGCCGCACGCACCCAACCTCGCTCGGAAAGCACGACCGTGATCGGCTCGGCGGTGACGAGATCCGCTTCTGCCAAGGCCTGGGCGGCAACGCGTTGTACCAGCGCCGAGCGTCGCTCATCGCCAAACTCTTCGGCATCCGCGAGCAACTCCTCTTTGACCAGGGTCTTCAACCGACGGGCGGAACCCAGAATCAGCTCAATCCGCTTGCGCTCCGTCGCCAACGCGTTCTGCTCTGCGCGGATCCGCTGTTCCTCCAGACGCGCTAAATGGCGAAGGCGCAGGTCGAGCACTGCGTTGGCTTGAATCTCACTTAAGTCGAAGCGCGCCATCAACGCCGCCTGCGGCTGTTCTTCGTAGCGGATGATGCGGATTACTTCGTCGATATTGAGGTAGGCAAGCAGATAACCCGCCAGAATGTGCAGGCGCTCATTGACTTTATCCAGTCTGAACTGCAACCGGCGGCGGACCGTTTCAGTGCGATATTCCAACCACTCGCAGAGCAGACTCTTGAGATTTTTGACTCCGGGCAAACCATTTAGCCCGATGATGTTGAGATTGACTCGAAAGCTGCGTTCAAGATCGGTGGTCGCGAACAGATGTTGCATGAGCGGTTCGAGCTCAATCCGATTGGAGCGTGGCAGGAGCACGATTCGGATCGGCGTCTCGTGATCGGATTCGTCTCTGATGTCGTCAAGCATGGGCAGCTTTTTTGCCTGCATCTGCTCCGCGATCTGCTCAATAATTTTAGCGCCGGAAGTCTGGTACGGCAGGGCGGTGATCACCACATTACCGTTCTCAAATTCGTAGCACGCACGCATGCGGACGGCACCGTGGCCAGTCTCGTAGATTTGGCGAAGATCAGCCGGCGCGCTAATGATCTCGCCGCCCGAAGGAAAGTCCGGAGCCAGCACATAAGTGCAAAGCTCGGCGATTGAAGTAGTGGGTTGATCGAGCAGCTGCACGCAGGCTTGCACTACTTCGCGCAGGTTGTGCGG
>JANOVQ010000136.1:0-5122 GCA_031417495.1 Pseudomonadota bacterium
CGCGCGCCGGCGTGCTGCTCCTAAACCTCGCGCAACTGGTGCCGATACCTCGCGAAGACCCCCTTTACTATCGCAGCGACCCTTGCGTTGGAGCACCTCTATATGAATAGCGCGACGAATGCCCCCCTGGATTCCCCTGACACGAAGTACCGTTTGATTACCCGCAGCGACATGGACGGGCTAGTGTGTGCCGTGTTGTTGAAGGAGCTCGGTATCCTGGGCGAGATTGTGTTCCACCATCCCAAAGACATGCAGGACGGCAAAGTCGCCGTTACCGAGCGCGATATTCTGACCAATCTGCCCTATGTGCCAGGTTGTGGCCTGTGTTTCGATCACCACGCGAGTGAAGCGCTGCGCAAGAGCGGCAAACCGACACCCGGCTATATCCTGTCTCCCGAGGCTAAATCTGCCGCGCGCGTGGTGTATGACTACTACGGCGGTAGGACACGCTTTCAGAATATTAGCGAATTGATGATGGATGCCGTCGATAAGGCCGATTCTGCCGGGTTCACGAAGGACGATGTATTGGAGCCGCGCGGCTGGGATCTGCTCTCGTTCCTGATGGACGCCCGCACCGGGCTCGGGCGCTTTCGCGACTTTCGTGTCTCGAACTATCAACTGATGATGATGCTGATCGACTGCTGCCGGGATCTTTCGATTGAAGAAATTCTTGCCCTGCCGGACGTCCAGGAAAGAGTCGAACTGTTCTTTACCCAACACGCGTTGTTTCGCGACCAGATCTATCGAGTGGCAGAAGTTCACAATAACCTGGTAGTGCTCGACCTGCGCGAAGAGGGCACGATCTATGCCGGTAATCGCTTCATGGTGTACGCCATGTTCCCCGAATGTGACATCTCCATGCACGTCATGTGGGGCCGCGAAAAACAGAACACCGTCTACACCGTCGGCAAATCGATTTTCGGACGGCGCAGCAAATTGGAAGTGGGCGAACTCATGCTGAGCTACGGCGGTGGCGGACATCATGCGGCGGGCACTTGTCAGGGCCCGAATGACACGGCGGACGCGTTGAAGCAGGAATTGATCGGCGCACTGGTGACGGTGCCTGAACGTGAGGCGGCTTGTGCTTGAGGATTTTAGTCGCGGCGCGGTGCTCCTCGCAGCGCCGGCTTGACTAGCTAAGCGCCTTCAACCAGAACACCATCTCCTTCAGACTCGGCGCGGCCTCATCCAGATCCTGCCAGGGGTAATGTACGGTGAGTGTCGGCTGCTGGCGGTAGCCGAATTTCGCCCACACGGCGTCGAGCGGCACATAGTCAGCCGGTCGCCGCGGATGATCGGCGGCCCGCACCACCGCACACAGCGCCATCCAGCGCATTCCCGCCAAGCTACGGGCATGTGCTTCGCGCGCAGCGAAGAACTCGCGATAAAGCCCCCGGCCGCGATATTCGCGAAGTAACACCGATTCTCCGCAGTAAAAAATCTCCGCCGGATCATAGCCGGCGGCAAGCCACGGCTGGGTGAACTCCACTGCTTCGGCTGCCAGTGGAAGCCCCGACGACACGCCGACCACGCGCGCGCCATCACGCACCAACACCGCCACGCTGGCGGGGCACTGGGTATAGGTCGCGAGGTATTTTTCTTCGTAAGCCAGGGAGCCTGCATAGAGATACGGAAACTCGCGGAACACCGCGATCCGCAGGCGCGCGAGATCTGGAATGCAGGCCGCGAAAGCCGGCGCATTCCCGGTCACTACCTCCAGCGCAAGCGATGAGCGCATTAGCCGCCGACCTGGGCGATCCAATCCGGCAGGTTGTAGTAATTGGTCACCCGCGCGACGTGGCCGTCGCGAAGATCAAAAAATGCGCCGGCCGGGAGACGATAGGACTGACCGGCAGCCGCTGGCAGGCCTTCATCGGTCACCAGATATTCACCGAGCACGGTGAATTCGGCAGCTGCGCGGCGTCCATCCTCACTCGCCATCACCACCAAATCGGTTAACTGTTCGCGGTAGCAACGATTCATGTGCTGCATGAAGCGGCCGAATGCGACTTTCCCGCACTCGCGTTTCCCTTGATTGATATCGTGCGCGACATCGTCCGTGAGCAGGGCGAGCAAGGTTGCCATATCGCCTGCATTAAAAGCCGCGTAGTAACGTTGAATGAGAACCACCGCAGATTCGCGCATCGAAGGATTCCTGCCACCAGTGAGATGCCGGCATCATACCCCGCTACTCGGGTGGCCTTTAAGCGTCGTCAAGATTCCGCTGCATCATTTCACCAATGGCGCAGGCAGCTTGATCCGTGCTTGCGAGCAGTTGGGTCGCGACACTCGCCTGATCAGCGGCAGGCCGATTCTGGCTCAGCTTGCGCTTTTCGATGAGGTGTTCGACGGTGAGTTCAAAGCCGCGAATCGCGGTCAGCAGTTTGGCGTACAGAGGGCTTTCGGCAAATTCGCCGAGGCCGGCCTCGCCTTCATAAGTCCGCGACAAGGCGGCCACCACCTCGGCGGTTTCTGCTGGCGTGAGACTCCGCAGGCGACCACGCACATGCACTGCCACGTAATTCCACGTGGGCACATTCGGTTGGGCATACCAGCGCGGCGAAATGTAGGCGTGAGGACCGTGGAAAATCAGCGTGGTCGCCGCACCAGCGGCGAGCTGCGCGCATTGTGGATTGGCGGCCGCGAGATGCCAGCGGATCCTGCAGCTGGCGGGTTCGACGATAAACGGCACATGGCTCACAAAGGGCTCACCGTCCGCCACCGTGACGGCTAAACCGAACGGATATGCCATCATGAACGCATACGCGGCGGCCGCGTCCTGGCCACGAAAATGTTCTGGGGTATACATGCGAACGACACTAGCCTTTTCCGCGCACGCTGCCAATCATGACGGGCCTCTCCGGTCTATCGCACGGGACCTGTCCCATGGATAATCCACGCCCTGAAAATCTGCTGACGATTACCGCCCTCACCCTGTTGGTGATGGGCTGCCTGTTTGTTCTCGCGCCGTTCGTCTCAGCCTTGTTGTGGGCGGTGATTTTGTCGTTTTCGACCTGGGGGATTTACGAGCGAATCCTGCGCGGGCTGGGCCGCCGGCAGACCTTGGCGGCCTTGTTGATGACCTTGGGCCTGGCCTTGGTCCTACTCGCACCGATTATGTTGGTGGCCGCGCAACTCGGCGATAACCTGGACAATCTCACCCTCGCCGTCCGGAATTTGCTCAAGAGCGGCCTGCCGCACCCGCCACCCTGGTTGGACGAGCTGCCCTGGGTCGGTCATTACGCAAGCCGCTATTGGGAATCGCTGCTCGGCGACTCGTTATCCCCGAGCGACGCCGGGCATGATGTGCTGACGTGGCTGCAAGCCCAGGCGCAACCGATCAGCACTTGGTTGTTCAAGCGCGGACTGGACGTCGGCCAGGCGGTGCTGCAATTGACCTTGAGCGTGTTCGCGGCGTTCTATCTTTATCGTGATGGGGTGAATGTGGTGGCGCGTTTCCGCGCCGGCATGGAACACATTGCCGGGCCGCGCGCGCAGGCCTTGATCGATCTGGCCGCGCGCACTGTACAAGGCGTGGTCTACGGCATTCTGGGGACGGCGCTCGCGCAAGGCTGTGCCGCCGCCATTGGCTTCTCGCTCGCCGGGGTGCCGGGGCCGCTGTTACTCGGACTTATCACCTGCGTGGTGTCGATCGTACCGGGCGGTCCGCCGCTGGTGTGGATTCCCGCCACTTTATGGCTCCTGCACGACCAGTCGCCCGGCTGGGCCACTTTCATGGCGCTGTGGGGCTTTTTCGTGATAAGCGGGATCGATAATTTTGTGCGCCCCTATCTCATCAGCCAGGGCACTGCGCTGCCGTTTTTATTGGTGTTGCTGGGCGTGATCGGCGGCCTGCTAGCCTTCGGCTTCATCGGCATTTTTCTCGGTCCCACCTTGCTCGCAGTCGGCTTTGCCGTATTGCGCGAATGGACGCGCGGGACAGTCGCATCGACCTTAGTCCTCAGTCCCCAAACAGTGGCAACTCCCACGCCGCCTATCACCCAGGAAGGAGCTCGTGAATGAATCAGTTAGTGGTGGTTTTTCGCGCCCGGGCGCGCGCCATGGATGAAGAATACCTGCCAACTGCGCTGCGCATGCGCGACAAGGCGTTGGCTGAGTACGGCTGTACTGAGTTCGTGTTTGCCGCAACGCCCGACGGCGAAGAAATCGCACTCTCCTACTGGCCGGATGAGGCCAGCATTGCGCGCTGGCGGAACGATCCCGAGCATCAAGCCGCCCAACAAAAAGGTCGCGCAATCTGGTATGCCAGTTACCGCGTCCAGGTGGCGGAAATTCAGCGGGATTATGGCGGAGAGCACGCTCCCGCTGTGACAGAATGACCGGCGCTTTCTGACACTCACGGGAAATCCACATGAAGCTCAGTACTGATCGTATTCTCACCACCCATGTCGGCAGTCTGCCTCGCCCTGATTCGTTGGCCGACCTGTTGCTCAGCCGCGAAGCCGGCGAGGCAATCGATGAGGCTCGCTTCGACGTCGAAGTGCGCGAGGCGGTGCACGACGTGGTGCGTCGGCAAGTGGCCGTGGGCGTGGACATCGTCAGTGACGGTGAGATGGCGAAGATTGGATATTCGACGTACATCAAAGATCGCTGTACGGGCTTTACCGGTGATAGTCCGCGCCGTCCGCCGGCCGATCTCGCGCGCTTCCCGGATTTCATGGCGATGCAGGCACGCACCAATCAGGCGCCGACGATTAGACGGCCGGTATGTACCGGCGAAATCAAAGTGAAGGATCGCCGGCCGCTCGCCACCGATATTGCGAATTTTCAGGCTGCACTCGAAGGTGCCGGCGCCACCGACGCCTTTCTTAATGCGTCGTCGCCCGGCGTCATCAGCGCCTTCCTGCCCAACGAGTACTACCCAACCGAGCAGGCCTACCTTGAAGCGCTCGGTGCCGCCATGCGTGAAGAGTACGAGACCATCGTCAACGCGGGCTTCGTGATTCAGATTGATTGCCCGGATCTCGCGATGGCGCGCCATACCCAGTACAAGCACCTCTCGGACGACGAATTCGTGCGCCAGGCGGAACGCCAGGTGGAGGTGCTGAACGCCGCCCTCGTTAACGTGCCGGCGGACCGCGCGCGCCTGCACATCTGCTGG
>JANOVQ010000137.1:0-6702 GCA_031417495.1 Pseudomonadota bacterium
TATAGAGCAGTTGCAGCGAGTTGCGTCCAAAGTGCAAAGTGGTGTTGGCCATCCACGTTGGCAAGCGCCGTGTTTCATAGTCCTCACTTTCCAGCTGCACGGATTCGCGATGGTCCATGCCGTTCACGATGTCGATGAACTGACCGTCCATCTTGCCCCAGATCACCTGCTGCTTGCCGACCAGCAGGTCAAAGTCGGGTGTGCGATAACTCACATAGAGTTCGCGCAAGATTCGTTCTGTGTCGTGATAGCTTTCGGCCGTTTGGTCGAGCCGATCAGCAAACAGGCCGCCCGAACTCTGCCAGTCGTACACGCCATCGTAGAGCGCGTGCGCCACCGCGTTAATGTCCAAGCCTGGCGCTACCGCGTAGGAGGTTTCGAGCTCCAGCAGGTTCTGCAATTGCAGAAAACGGAAATCCTGCTGACGGAAGCCAACCTGATCATCGGTGTCGATCAAAAAATCCGACCACTGCTTGAACGAGCCTTTGAAGCTCAGTTTGGGTACCGCACGTTCGATGGGTTTGCGCACGTACTTGCCGACGGGGTTGAAGGTCGCCATTGCGCGATCAACCTTCGACATCGCATTCGAGAGGGCATCCGCTGCTGCGGGATCAGCTGCGGTCGCGAAGACGCCCACCAATGCACCGACCATCAATATTTTGGCCGGTGACGCGTGGTTACGGAGGGGCTGTGCCCTTTCAATCATGCTGGTTCTCCCGCTGAACTGCGCAGCAGGACTTATATATTACTTTCAGTTAGCTTCGCAACTCATTAATCCAACTGATTTTAGGTCGGAATATCTGTGTTCGAAGCGTAGGAATAATTACCGCACGCCGAACGTGCTTCTTCAGAGGCCGCTCTGACCGCCGCGAACCAGTCCGCCCGGCCGCGCGCCAGTTTCGCGTCCCTCAGACTGCACGAGTACCCCTTTTACGTAGGTCGCTACATAGCCATCTACCCTTTCGACCAGCCGCGGCATGTCAGCCGGCAAGTCATAACGCATTTCTGGAGCGTGCGCGCGCAGACGGGCCAGATCGATCAGATTGAGGTCGGCGCGCTTGCCAGGTGCGATTACGCCGCGGTCATGGAAACCATAGGCTTTGGCGTTATCGCCAGTCAGTTTCTTGACCACGAACTCGAGTGGCAGGTGGTAGCGATGGCCGACTGGCCAGTCACGCGACCATTGCTGCAGCATGTACGAGTGAACCCCGCCATCGCACACGAAACGCACGTGGGCGCCGGCGTCGCTTAAGCCCAACAGGGTTTGCGGATGGCGCAGCAGTTCGTGTACGGAATCGGGATTGCCTTCGGCATAGCCGGTCACGGTGTACATTAAAAACGCGCGACCATCCTGACCTAACAGCAAGTCATAGGCGACCGCCCACGGCGAGCGGCCTTCGCGTGCCGCGATGGCCGCGATGCTTTGCGACTGGTCTGGGGAGTGGTTCAAATGCTCCCCGGTCGCGA
Source organism: Pseudomonadota bacterium (assembly GCA_031417495.1). Classification (GTDB taxonomy): domain Bacteria; phylum Pseudomonadota; class Gammaproteobacteria; genus CAIKBL01. The sequence goes on from JANOVQ010000137.1 coordinate 1,468, forward strand.
AGGTCTGCGACCACAGGTTCGGGCTCTTATAAAGCAGTGAAAATCCGCTGTCGTTGGGATCCTGCTCTCCTAACAGGCAATCACGAAACGCGGGTTCGCGGAGGCGCGCGAGGCGTTCGGTGAACGGCAGATCCTTGATCGCTTGATAACTCGGCATGAAGCGCCATGGATGCTCGCCTTCGAAGCAGAACAGGATATTGATCGGCCGTCCGGCGGTTTGTGGAATTAAGGTTACGCCCTGCGCCGCGGCTTCTTCACACACTGCGAGTTGGCGCCGCCATTGCTGGGCATCCCCGTTGTGTTGCACAAGCAGAAACATGACGGGGCAATCGGCTGCTTCGGCCACGCGGCGAATCATCGCCATCTCGCGATCAAGCGCGGCGTTGTCCTCGCCTGCCACGCCGGCAGTCACGATTTCGATGAGGCCACGACCAGTGGCGCGGACTGCGCGCCCTATGGCGATGAGTTCTTCTTCGGCGGCGAAAGTGCCCGGCACTGGCTCACCATCAACCGAGATATGCACAGAAGTCCGTGAGCTCGAAAAGCCGACTGCGCCAGCGGTAATCGCCTCCTGGGTGAGAGCCGCCATGGCGGCAATGTCCTCGGCAGTGGCGGCTTCGTTACGCGCGCCGCGATCCCCCATCACGTAGGCACGCAACGCGCCGTGCGTGACTTGGGCGGCAATGTCAATCGCTCGCGGGGTGGCGGCGAGGGCGTCCAGGTATTCGGGGAAGGTTTCCCAATTCCAGGGCAGTCCCGCGGTCAGGGATTTGCTCGGAATATCTTCCACACCCTCCATCAGGCCAATCAGCCACGCGTGGCGATCCGGTCGCGCGGGCGCAAAGCCGACGCCACAGTTTCCCATCACCACAGTAGTCACGCCATGCCACAGCGACTGGGCAAGGACCGGATCCCAGGTGACCTGCCCATCGTAATGGGTGTGAATATCGACCCAGCCCGGGGTGACCAGTAACCCTTGCGCATTCACGGTGTGATCGGCGCTACCCAGATTGTGGCCAATCGCGACGATGCAGCCGTTGGCGAGCGCGACATCCGCAATGCGCGCGGGTGCGCCGGTGCCGTCAATTACGGTGCCACCTTTGATGAGGGTTTCGAATTGGGGCATGGAGATCTCCTGAGAAAGACGGAGTCGGGGGAAGGGGCTGTCCTCAGTCTGCCGGATGGTGCACTGCGTAGGGAAGGCATGCCAAAAGGGGACGAAAGGGGACGGAGGGATTAAACTTTAATCCCTCCGTCCCCTTTTTTACTTTTTAAACCAACTCATAAAGGAAAATTCTGATGATGCTGCAAGGAAAAGTTGTGCTGGTCACGGGTGCGGGCCGCGGTGTCGGTCGAGCCATCGCCTTGGAGGCGGCACGCGAGGGTGCGGCGGTCGCCGTCAATGATCTCGGCGTCGCCCTGGATGGAAAGGGCGCGGATGCCGGTCCCGCGCAAGAAGTTGTGCGCGAAATCGAAGCCATGGGCGGTCGCGCCATCGCGCTTACCAAAAGCGTCGCCTCGTGGAACGACGCTCACGAGATGGTTGCCGAAACGGTCGAGCGCCTCGGCGGCATCGACGCGGTGGTCAACAACGCGGGTAATCTCCGCGATGTGATTTTTCACAAGATGACTGAAGACGACTTTCATGCCGTCATCAATGTGCATCTGGTGGGCTCGTTCAATATGAGCCGTGCTGCCGCCACGCATTTTAAAGAACAGAACAGTGGCGCTTATGTGCACATGACCTCCACTTCCGGCCTGATCGGCAATTTCGGCCAGGCGAATTATTCTGCTGCGAAGCTCGGCATCGTGGGACTCTCGAAATCGATCGCGCTGGATATGCAGCGCTTCAACGTGCGCTCCAACTGCATCGCGCCGTTCGCGTGGACCCGCATGGTGAGTTCGATTCCGATCACGGGTGTTGAACAGGCACAGCGCGTGGAGCGTTTGAAGCAGCTGGTGCCTGAACGAGTTGCACCCTGCGCGATCGCGCTACTGTCTGATGCCGCGTCCGGTGTGAATGGCCAGATCTTTGGTGTGCGCAACAACGAAATTTTCCTGTTTACGCAAAATCGTCCCTTTAAGACGGCGCATACCGCGGACGGTTGGACCCCGGAAACCATCGCCGAGCGCGTGTTCCCGCAGTTCCAGCATGATTTTTATCCGCTGCATCGCTCGGGTGATATTTTTTGTTGGGATCCGGCGTAACGGATTAAGGTCTCACCGGAACGGCGGTGCATCCCCGGTCTCCGTCCTCGCGACTCCCTTCCCCCTGTGGGGCCCAGTCGCTGCGGGGGGAGTCCGGGCACGCACCGCTTGTAACGCACAGTCGAATTTAAGTCACAGGTCGGATGAGCGCAGCGTCATCCGACCTGCCAAGGCGACATTAACGGCGCCTACAGTCCTCGAAAACCCGGCAACACTTCTTTCGCCAGGAGAGCCTCATTCTCTTGCACATAGTCGGCGGGACAGGCCGAAGAGAGAAATATCGTGTGCGCGCCAGCGTCCACATATTGCTGGATGCGCTGACGACAGTCCTCAGGCGTCCCCATGATCACGTACTTGTCGGCAATCTTGGAGAAGTCCTGCGCGTACTGTTTACTCAGGCGGGCAATCGCCATCGCAAAAGCCTGTTCGCGCTCGGCATGGCAACAGGTAAACGCGAAGATGGCGGGCTTAACGGCATCGATGGGGCGCCCCGCCTCGACAGTCCAGGCGCGAATCTTGGTGAGCGAGGCGCGCAGCATTTCCGGCGTAAACATATAGGGCATCCAACCATCACCGTAGCGCGCGGTGCGCTTCATCGCGGCATCCTGGCGACCCGAGATCCAGATTGGCAAGGGCTGCTGGCGCGGCTGCGGATCGATCGAGACCTCGTGCAAGGTGTTAAAGCGCCCTTCGAAGGTCACTTGCTTTTCACTTAACAGGCGTCGAATGACTTGCAGCGCCTCGTTGGTCCGCACGCCGCGTTCCCGCACTGGGACACCACAGGCTTCAAACTCGCGCGGCATTTCGCCGCCGACGCCGACGCCCATGTGGTAACGGCCGTGCGAAGCGACATCCAGGGTGGCCGCCAGTTTGGCGGCCAGGGCTGCCGGATAGAGGGGCAGTAGCACAATCGCGGAGAGCAGTTTGATCGTGCGTGTGGCCCCTGCCGCCACCGCGAGCGAGATAAAACTGTTCGAGGTGGGACCATGGAAGCTCACGTGTTCGCCGCACCCCAGGTAGTCGTAGCCGAGCGCTTCCAGGCGCTGTGCATTGCCCGCGACATCGTCGAGACCGGTGATCGACATTCCGAATTCAATCTGCATGTGAGTCTGCCTTATGGATTTTTGCCGTGCGTAGTCTCGCATCAGTTCGGCTGTTAGAGTAACCGCCTTACGCCACGCCGATCAAAAAGGACCGTAATGGACAACGCCACGCCGCAAGTTCGGCACCGCTACTGGAACAACTTCATGGACAGCGCACGCTGGGAAGATTTTGTCGCGCGCCCGGACGATATTCTGGTGTGTACACCGTACAAGGCCGGCACCACCTGGACCCAGATGATCTGCGCACTGTTGATTTTTCAGGATTCGCAGTTGCCATTGCCGCTGGCAGAATTGTCGCCCTGGTACGAGATGCGGCCTTATGCGCTGGGCGAGACCGCCGCATCCTACGCGGCGCAAACCCATCGGCGCTTTATTAAAACCCATACCCCATTGGATGGCCTGCCCTATTTTGCGGGTCCGACCTATCTTTACTGTGGGCGCGATCCGCGCGATGTTTTTCTATCGATGCAGCATCACAAGGCGAACCAGAATATTGGGCACATCCTGGAGCGAATGAGCGCGCGCGGCGAAGAACTCGCGCCACCGCCAGAGTTGCCAACGGATTTGAATGAGGCCTTCCAATTGTGGATGACCAAGGGCAGCTTCGAGTGGGAGCAGGACGGCTATCCTTTCTGGTCCGTGTTCCATCACCTGGAGACCTTCTGGCAGTTCCGGCATTTGCCGAATGTGCATTTCCTGCATTACGCGGATCTCAAAGCGGATCTTGCCGGCCAAATGCGGCGAATCGCGGAGATTCTGGGGATCCAGGTGCCGCCGGCACGCTGGCCTGCGCTGGTGAAGGCCGCGACATTCGAGGAAATGAAACGCAATGCCGATCGCACCGCACCCGATACCGATCTCGAAGTCTGGCGCGATAATTCGCGCTTCTTTCACAGCGGCACGAGCGAGAAGTGGCGCACGGATTTATCGGCCGCGAGCCTTGCCTGTTACGCCGACGTCACACGTCGACGTGAACCCCCGGCGATGATGAGGTGGCTCGAACGCGGCTCGCGTGCGGAGGGTGATCCCAAAACGGTTTGAACGGAGCATCCTGGTCTTTGCAAGGGCGGCGGCGTTACGCAGGCCAGCTTTTGGGTCGTTACGACAAGCCGCAGGCTCTGTTGCAATCCAGGGTTGCCCGAGTGCGCTGATTTCATCCGACGCAACTCGTTCGCCACGCTGCGTGCGGTAAGATCCCCTCTCTCAATTCTCTAAATAGATTTCGATATGACGCAAACAAAAAATCAAGCGGTGGTAGTGAGGCGGGGTGCGCTGGCCAATTTAATTTTCAGCTCGCGCTGGATGCAATTGCCACTGTACCTGGGCTTAATCGTCGCCCAGGGTGTGTACGTCGTACTGTTCGTCAAAGAGCTGTGGCATTTGATTCATGGGGCCACGAGTTTAGGCGAGCAGGACATCATGCTTATCGTGCTCGGGTTGATCGACGTGGTGATGATCTCGAATCTGCTCATGATGGTGATTGTCGGCGGCTATGAAACTTTCGTTTCGCGCCTGAACTTGCAAGATCACCCGGATCAGCCGGAGTGGCTAAGTCACGTGAACGCATCAGTCCTGAAGGTAAAATTGGCGATGGCTATTATCGGCATCTCGTCCATCCACCTACTGAAGACCTTTATCGAAGCCGGGACACTGGGCTTAGATGGCGCGCGGACGACGGCCAGCGGGGTCATGTGGCAAACCATTATTCATATGGTTTTTATCCTCTCGGCGATTGGCATTGCGTGGACAGACCACCTCATGCAACAAACCAGCAAAACGGGCAAGGTGGAGGCGCGTGTCTAGCAGCGGCTGAAGACCTGTTGATTGTTTGAGGGCCGCGCGCGTATTTCGCAGGCCCCTCAGTTTTCCGGCGCGTGCGCGTGGTCTCGGCCTTGCCGCAAAGCCCCGCCAACTCCCGGCGGTG